>JASEJL010000032.1 GCA_030016465.1 Patescibacteria group bacterium
AAAATTTCAGGATGGTTTTGGGCTAAAGTTGCTAAAATTTTTCTATCAAGCTCAATTTTATTTTTTTTGAGGCCTGCAATAAATTTTGAATAAGATAAACCAAGCTGCCGGCAGGCGGCATTGATTTTGATTTGCCAGAGCGCTCTAAATTCTCTTTTTTTTGCTCGCCTATCCCGGTAGGCATATCTCCAGGCCTTCATTACAGCTACTTTGGCTAATCGGTATTTTGCCTTTCTTCCCCAACGAAAACCCTTGGCATATTTTAGTAAATGTTTTCTTCGCTTGTGCGCTAATTTTCCTCGTTTAACTCTAACCATAAAAATAAAATGCTAATATGCTAATAATGCGAACTGCGAATATCGTATTCGCAGTTTATAGATTAGTATTCCATTTGTAGATTTGCATTATTTTGAAGATAGTAGCCTTCGTATTTTTTTTGCCTCGGCTTTTGAAACCTCAATCCATTTCCGACTTTTTCTAATTTTCTGCCCGGTTTTTTTAGCTCGATAATGATCAAGACCAGTTGCTCTTCTCAATACCTTACCGGTTTTGGTGATTTTGAAACGTTTTGAAATTGATTTTCGAGTTTTCATCTATTTTTTGGCAATTATCATTGTGAAACCTCTTGGTTCTCTTTTTAATTCTCTTTCAATCTTTATTGGAATAAGTTTTTCTAAAATCTCCAGAAATTGATTTATTTTTCCTTTGGCAAATTCTTCAAGGGTTTTTTCTCTTCCCTGCAAAATCATTTCGATTTTAACCCTATTCCTCTTTTTTAAAAATTTTTCGGCTTGACGAACCCTTGTTTCTAAATCGTGTAAAGAAATATTGAATCCTAGTCTTATTCCTTTTAATTCGCCACCTCTGCTTATCTTTGCCGCTTTTTCTTTCTTTTGTAGCCAGTATAAGTATTTCCCATAATCCATTATTTTGCAAACCGGTGGTTCGACCTTTTCCGTTACTTGGATTAAATCTAAATTACGTTCCTTAGCCATTCGGATAGCTGTTTCTAACGCTAAAATCCCAGCCTGTTTTCCAGTTTCATCAATAATCCTAACGCGGGGAGCCTTTATTTGATTGTTGACTAATGGCCTTTTAATCAAAAATGGAGTGGAGGCGTGGGGAATTGAACCCCAGTCTGGAAATTTTGCCAGAAATAGTTCTACAAGTTTAGCCCAATTCGTAGAAGTAGAAAGTAGGAATTGGACGAAAATCTTTCTACTCTTGGTCTATTTTGGTTTGATAGCTTTTAGACCCTAAAAAGAGCTATCTATCTCGATAATATAACACCCGATTCCGCCTATCGAGAATCAACGGTTCGGATGCCGCGCCTGCTTATTAAGCATAGGCAAGGGCGGGTTTAGAGAATAAGTTGGCACTTATTATCAGGTTCTAGAAGTTTTATGAGATTCTAGAATACTCAACTTGCCTATCCTGGTTGAATTTCCATCTATTCCAGGCGCCCCCGTTTTAATACTCTTTTAATTTCTCTTTCAACCTCGCGTTTTCTAATTAATTCTCTTTTGTCAAATTTTTTCTTTCCTTTGGCAATTCCAAACTCTAATTTTATTTTTCCATCTTTAGTATATATCCTTAAAGGTATCAAAGTCAAGCCTTTCTGTTTTGATTTACCAATTAAATATTTAATCTCCGATTTTTTTAAAAGAAGCTTTCGTGACCTCTCAGGATTATACTCTGCCGGAACATTTTTCGGTTGATAGGGAGAAATTCTCGCTCCAATCCAATATATCTCTTCATTCTTTATTATCACATAAGACCCAGCCAAATTTACGCCCTTGGTTTTTATTGACTTTACTTCCTGACCAATCAAAGAAATCCCGGCCTCAAACTTCTCCAGGATTTGATAATTAAAATAAGCTTTTTTATTCTCAGTAAGGATTTTCATATTAACTTTTCTTATAATGTTTTGTAATTTGGAATACCTCAGTTTTCCCTTCTGTAATAAAAAACAAGGCTCGATATTTTTTGTTGAGCCTGAAAAAAATAGATTCCCCGCCATCGTGGTTCAAGGAGCTCGACCTCTAGAGAAGAATGACGAATATTGCTTTCGAAAAGACGTTTGGTTTTTCCCCTTTTTTTGGCCAGATTACAGTCTTTAATAAAATTTTTAAGAACTTCTCTTAGCGGCTTTATTTCCATATTTTTTGGCATAAGATGATTTTTGAGGTCCAAATTCTAAATCTTAAAAATTCCTCAGTATATAAAAACTTATCTTTCGGAAATCTTCAACTATTTCCTTAATTTGGGCTTTTATCATTGATTCAAAAAAAACCTAGGAGCAGATCTTCGATAACCTTCTGCTTGGCGTTTTAATTGTTCATATTCACTCTTAGGAATTGTTACTTTAACCATTATATTTTAGTATATCTTTTTATTTTTTAGGGTCAAGATATCCCGGTCATTTAATTTTTAAGTAAATTAAGTCAACTTAAATTAATATGAAATTTGGTAAGGCTTGTTTATTAGGAATAAAATGTAGATACGATGGTGAAAGTAAATTTAGTAAAAAAGTTATTAAATTGGCCGAAAAAGAAGGTTTGATTTCTGTTTGTCCGCCATACAAGAAATGTCAAATTTTTCGCGCTGGATATTTCTTTAGGCTTGCCTGCTGGCAAGGGCGAGCCTAACGATTCAAACGACCCAAAAAATTGACATTTCCTGTCTGGTGGGCGATAATGAATGAAGGTCGAACCAATTTTGAACGGAAAATTTAACTACTCGCTCGGCGCGCGGCGCGCGCCGAGCGAGTAGTAGAAGAAAATTTAGAATTTTTATGTTTTTAAATAAAAATAAAGGTTTTACTCTTATTGAATTATTAGTAGTTATCGCTTATTAGGCTCTTATCAAGTATTGTTTTAGTGAGTTTGCAACGGGCAAGGGCCCATGCAAGGGATGCGATAAGAAAACACGATATAAATCAGATAGAAAAAGCTTTGTTATTGTATTGGAGTCAATATGAACAATTTCCAGGTGAAACTTACTGTGACAGTAGTATAGGAAGTTGTAATAACCCTTGTCCTTGTAGTGGAGATAACTGGTCGTCTAACAGTCAAATCTGGGAAAAATTAGTTGGGGGAGGATTTATGGGATCTTTACCAAAAGACCCGATTAATAATACAACTTATTACTATTGGTACGAACCTTGCTGTAATCAAGATTGTGGCGGAGGTCGAAAGTGCGTAAATAAGTGTTGTGAGTATTATATCGGAGCTAGCAAATTAGAAACAACTGGTTCTGGCTATACTCGATGGGGAAGATGGGAGTAATAAAAATTACTCTAAAATCTCAAAAATTTTATGAATAATCAAAAGAACAAAAATAGAGAAAGAATTGATTTAAGCCAATTTCCAATCAGCAGGCAAGAAGAAGTTGCTCGCCCAGGATTTAGTTTAGAAAATCTTAAAAAATTTTGGCAGAAAATGGGAAAGAAAAATCAAATTTTTACTGTAATCATTGCAACAGCTCTTATCTTAATAATTGTTCTTTTGATTTCATTATTTAGTGGAAGGGAAGGTAAAGAAATTGCTCCCGGAAAAACTATTTTCCCTGAATATGCTCCGCCGGCCGAATATCCTGCTGGAGAAGAATATACCCCTCCTTTTCCTTAAAAATTTTTTCTAAATTTTTTTGTACTGCTCGCTCGGCGCGCGGCGCGCGCCGAGCGAGTAATTAAATTTTCCGTTCAAAATTGGTTCGACCTTCATTCATTATCGCCCACCAGACAGGATTTTTTCAAGTGAATAACTGCCTTGCCTCTCACTGCAACTCGAGGCTTGGCTACTAATTTATATTCATTTTTGGCTGAAAAAATCTGCGGTTAAGTAAAATACAGAATTAAGAAAGTTAAGGCAGGCTAAAAAACTTTCTCAAGAAAATTTGGCAAGATTGGTTGATCTCACAACAATACAATTATCAAAATTGAAGCTGGTAAAAACCAGAATCTAATGCTTTATACTCTCAAGAAAATTATGAAAGCTCTTGAGGTAAGCATTGACGAACTAACAAAATGATTATGTTCTTGTATCGGAAACTCTAAAATGATTAAAAAAAGAGCCTAGATTCTTGGTTAAGAATTAATTTCTTTAAAAATTAGTAAAAAAGGATTGGTAATTTTCCAGTATTTCTTTGAATTTTAGCCAAAATTAGCCAAAAATCCTGATTTTAGACAGATTCCTCCCTTGTTATGAATTTTATCAATGGGAATAACTACCAACTCTCTAAAAAAAGGCCAAAAAGCCATTTCCTTGAGAACTATGCCAATGGGCTTTGAAAATTTGTTTGATGATGTATTTTCCTGTTATGATTTCCATAATATGGCTACCATTAGTTTCAAATGTAAAAAGTGTCAAAATTACTTTATCTCTGATGTTGGTAAAATAACATTTCTTCTTCTTAATAAGACAGGTGAGCGACCTGTTTTTAAAAAAGATATTCTTTGTCTTAATTGCGGTAAGCTAACCTTTGAGAAAGAAGAGGTAGAATTAACTGAACTGGGTCAAAGCCAACTCACAGAATTAGAGATAAGCTTTTTTGAACAGAATACACCACCAAGTTAGTTTTTAAAAGACTTGATTAAATTTAGAGTGCAAAATTTTTGAAAAAATTTTGCTTAAGTTCGCCATAATGAGAAAAATCTGTATTAAAATCGGCACTAATGTCATTTTGAATGAAAATCTTGAAATAAATGAAAAGCAGGTTTTTAATGTTGCAAAACAAATCGCCGAACTTTTAAAAAGAGATTATTTCTTTTATATTATTTCTTCTGGGGCTGGCAGTTTTGGGAAAAAAGCATTCAAGGAAAATTATCAAAATTACAACTCATCTCTTCTAACGGCTATCGGGCAAATAGAGTTGATGGGTTTTTATAAAAAAATATTTGAGAAATTTAATTTAAAAATTGCTCAAATTCTGCTTACAAAAGATTTTTTTGAAGAGAGAAAAAGTTATGAAGACTTAAAGAACTTGCTTGACGAATTTTACGAAAAAAATATTATCCCCATAATTAATGAAAATGATCCTCTAAGTTTTAGAGAAAGAAGTTTTGGTGACAATGACGTTTTGGCAGCAGCCATTGCCATACTCACAAATTCCTCTAAGTTGATTTTACTTTTTACTCTTGATGGAATTTTAAAGTCCGAAAATTCCGAGAAAATAATAAAAGTAATAGCGAATATAGATAAGGAGATTGAAAAAAGAATTTGTTTCAAAAAGAGGAGTGATTTTGGCAGAGGAGGAATGTTGTCAAAATTGAGAGCGGCCAAATTAGCGAGTTCGGCCGGCATAGAAACTTTTATCATAAACGGCCTCAAAGAAAATTCCATAAAAGATATTTTGTTAGAGGGTAAAAACGGCACGAGGATTCTTCCATCTAAAAGAGAATTGACCGAAAAACAAAAATGGATGCTTATTAAAGGCTTTTCAGGAGGGAAGTTATTTATTGATGAAGGAGCCGAACAAGCCATTTTGCAAAGGAAAAGTCTTTTGGCGGTGGGCATCAAAAAAGTAAGTGGAAAATTTCGGGAAAAAGATTATGTTAATATTTGTGATTTATCAGGGGATTTGGTTGGGATTGGCAGGGTGAATTATCCATTTGAAAAACTGGAGATTTTAAACAAAATTAAAGATAGAGCCGAAATTAAAAAAAAATTTCCGAAAGAAATTATTCACAGCAATAATTTACTATTACTTTAATTTTTCCATTTTTAAGGTTTCACCTTAAACACTTATTGGCATGGAAAAAGAAACAAAAATAGGAATTATTGGGTTAGGAACGATGGGAAACGCTATTTTGGAAAGAATCTTGGAGAAAAGGATTTTTAAAAGCCAGAATGTTTTTATAAACGATAAAGACAAAAAGAAGGAAAAGAAAATATCGGAAAGATATAAAATTAGACCATCTAAACTTAATGAATTATTGGCTCAGGCCGATTTTATTATTTTGGCAATAAAGCCCAGAGATTTTCTTTCTCTTAACAGAGAAATTAGTTTTCCAAAAGACAAAATTGTGATTTCAATTATGGCCGGGGTAAAAATAGATTCATTAAAGAAAACATTGAAAGTTAAAAAAATTGTGCGGGCAATGCCGAATTTAATGGTTAAGATTGGGCGGGGAGTGATTGTCTGGAAGGAGCAGGGATTAGACTTTAATGAGATAAAAATTGTCAGGAGAATTTTTAATGCCCTCGGGATAGAGATTAGAGTTAAAGATGAAAGTTTAATAGACCAAGCCACTTTGATTTCTGGCTGCGGTCCCGGCTATTTATATTTTTTTGAGGACCTATTGTTAAAAAGTTTTGTCCGGCTTGGGTTTTCAAGGAACTTTACCTTAAAACTTTTGCTTAATGCCTTTTTAGGCGCGATTTTGTTTCAAAAAGAAAATAATTACAAATTAGAAGATTTATTAAAAATGGTTGCCACGAAAGGAGGTATAACAGAAAAATTTTTAGAGACATTGAAAGAAAATAAAATAAACAAGATTTTTGAGCAAGCGGCCCAAAACGCTTATGAGCGGAATAAGAAAATAATAATATGACAAAAAAGCAACTTTTTAAACTTTTATTAAAAGCAAAAAAAGCCCAATCACAACTTGCTTTTTCTTCACTTTCAGAACGGAACAAGATTTTGACATTGGTTCAAGAAAATTTAAAGAAAAATTTAGTAAGGCTTATTAAAGGGAATAAAAAAGATTTGAAAAAGCTCAATCCCGATGACCCGAAATATGACCGGCTTTTGCTTAATGAAAAAAGAATTTTATCTCTCATTGAAAACATAAATGAAATTATAAAATTAGACGACCCCTTGGGAAAGATTTTAGAGGAAAGGAAATTAAAAAGCGGACTTTCTCTTCAAAAAATTTCGGTACCTTTTGGGGTAATCGGAGTTATTTATGAGTCAAGACCGAATGTCACCTGCGATGTTTCTGCTATCTGTCTAAAATCTGGAAATGCGGTTGTTTTGAAAGGAGGGGAGGAGGCAGAAAACAGCAATAAAATTTTGGCTGAATTATTTAAAAGCGCGCTATCAAAAGCAGGATTTTCTAATGACTTGATTTTAAGAATTCCAGAAAAAGAAAGGGGTTTGGTCAGCGAAGTTTTAAAAGCAGACAAATTTATTGATGTAATAATTCCGAGAGGAGGGAAGGGCTTAATTGATTTTGTAAAGAAAAACTCTCTTGTGCCGGTTATTGAGACAGGCGCCGGCGTTTGCCATATTTATGTAGACGAATTTGCCAACATTGACATGGCAGTAAGAATCGTCGTCAACGCCAAAGTTTCAAGACCTTCGGTTTGTAATGCTTTGGATACTTTGGTGGTTGATGTTAAGATATTAAAACCCTTGCTTCAAAAATTAGCTAAAGAATTAAGAAAATACGAGGTTGAAGTTTTTGCTGACGTAGAGAGCTATAAAATTTTGCGGAAATTAGAATATCCTTTTTTAAAAAAGGCGAAAAAATCGCATTTTGGGTTTGAATTTCTCTCTTTAAAAATGGCGGTAAAATCAGTCAAAAATTTAAGTCAAGCGATTGATTTTGTAAATTTTCATACGACAAAACACTCAGAAGCAATAATAACAGAAAATAAAGAAAACGCGGAAAAATTTTTGCGAGAAGTTGATGCGGCTTGCATTTATCATAATGCCTCAACCCGATTTTCTGACGGCGCTGAATTTGGTATGGGTGGTGAAATCGGAATCAGCACCCAAAAACTTCATGCCAGAGGTCCTATGGGCTTAAAAGAGGTTACTACTTATAAATGGTTAATAAGAGGAGAGGGTCAAATTAGAATTTAATAAAGTGGGCAAGAACTATTCTTGCTCGAATCTGCTAAAAAAGAGTACTTGATAATTTGAGGGAGATATTATTGAAATAGCAGAAAATATTAGAAACAGTTTTAGGAAAATTTTATTATAGAGGAATTTCAATAATTCCTATATAAAAGCAGCTCTAATTTTACCGTGTCAAAAGGATAAAAACATCATAAAAAACCAGTAAGCATTATTTAAAGCTGTTTAAGGTGCCACCTTAAACATTTTAACCTTGGCGACACAGAGAACAAATAGGGTCAGAGAAAACCAAGCGAGCAAGTCTACTGCCAAAGAAATACCTCGCAAAATTAGAGCAAAATAAGGCAAAATTTTCTAAAAGAAAATTTTGCCTATGTGCCTGTCATTATTGATTTCTACTGATTAAAGGTTGGGTTCTTTCTAGAAATCAGGATGCCGGTTTAACCATCAAGACCTTCAACCAAGTTTTAACCTGAAATCCAAAACCTAACATTCACCATTCTGACCAGGGAGTCCAATACTGCCATAAAGAATAGATTGAGATTTTAAAGAAAGGTTCCATCCAAATCAGCATGTCAGATAAAGGCAATCCCTATTAGAACAACAAATACCTGAAGCTTTTTTAAAACCTTAAAATACAACGAGGTTTACCTGAACAAATACGATGATTTTGAAAAAACCTACAGCAACATTAAAAAATTCATTGAAGTTGTCTACCAGAAAAAAAGCTTCATTCCTCCCTGGATTACCTGTCTCCAGATGAATTCGAAGCCCAAATCCTGGTCGGGCAATGCCAAAAGGTCAAGCAACAATTAACCTTAACAATTAAAAAATAATTTACCTCCAAATCTTGTCTTAATTTTCTTAAAATTCTGTTGGAAAACGGAGGTCACTTCAAATTTAGTAAAAATATGAGTAAAAATATAAAGGTGGAAGAAATTATTGTTCCACCTAATGCAACTTATTTTAGTGGTTTTTTCATATTCATAAGAAAATACTCTTTTCTAGCTCCTCTATCAAGGCCTTTAATTTTGCCGCTTGTATTTATTGGTTATGCGATTTTTGTTCTGGTTAAGGCAAGACTAGAAAATAATATTTCTCCAATTATTATAGATACTGTTACTATTTTTTGTTTTTTTAGTGTTTTTACGCTAGTTCTTTCCTTGATATTTTTGCCAGGATACATTTTTAATTTTTTTGGCTGGTTTTTACCTAGGCGAAGGTTTTTTAACAAATTAACATCTCAATTAAAAAGATT
>JASEJL010000033.1 GCA_030016465.1 Patescibacteria group bacterium
ATAAAGTCAGATTTATCCCCAATTTCTCCTATTGACTTGTTACCGGATCACTTTTAAAAAGAGTCAAAAATCCTTTTATTTTGGGAGTATCCCAAATTCCGCCACCAACACATCATGGATGGCCTGCACCGTTGGTCTCGGTCTCGTATATTTTCTACCACAGTAAAGGCACTTTTTAGTATAACGCACACCTTTTGCATCTTTCACTTCATTCCATTTCCCCCACCAATGTTTACATTTAATCTCCATTTCAATAATCTTCATTTCAATACCTCCTATGTTTTTTGATTTTCGGTTCTTATTAAACCAAAACGAGCTACATTTTCGCCTCCTCTCTTTTCGGAAATTTGCTTTTGAAGTACAACATCTACAATTTGAAGCTATATTTTACTGCCTTATTAGAAAACCAATAAAATATAGCGAAATCTGTTATACTACCACCTCCTTTCTTTTATAGATTTTAATTTCAGGTTGTACTTTGGGGCAGAATTTCCATTTTCTTTAATAAAAACATCCTAACAAATTGATTTAAAATTGTCAATTAAATATAATAAGAATATGACCAAGAAAACGAGAACAATTTTGTTTTTAATTTTCTTATTTCTGTTTCTTTTGATTGCTCCAGCAACCATTCTTTATTCTCTGGGTTACCGATTTGATTTTGAGAATAAAAAATTAACTCAAACCGGAGGTTTTTTTTTAAAAAGCGAACCCAAAAAGGTGGAAATTTATATTGATAGGAAATTGGCTAAAAAAACCGATTTTTTCTTTGGCTCGGCCTTGGTGGAAAATTTATTGCCAAAAAAATATAAAATAGAAGTTAAAAAAGAAGGCTATTTAACCTGGGAAAAAAAATTAGAAATTAGAGAAAAGGAGGTAAGCGAAGTTAAGAATCTGGTTTTATTTCCGAAAAATCTAAATTTCAATATCTTAACAAAGGGGGTTGAAAACTTTTGGTTCTCGCCTGATGAAAAAAAGATAGTTTTAGAAGAAACCGAAGAACAAGGTTGGGCTTTAAAACTTTATGATTTGGAAAAAAAAATTAAAAGTCATTTAATTTCGGAAAAGGAAATTTCCCAAAAAGGGACAGATTTAATGAATTTAGATTTTTCCGAAGATTCAAAAGAACTCTACTTGAAAATCGGAATGGAAGAACAAGAAAAAACATTTATTTTAAAATTGGATAAATTACCTCTCCAATTAGTTGAAAAAAAGATTATCCCAACTCCAGAAAATATTCTTGCCTCCCAAAAACAAAATCAAGATGTCTATTATTTAGACAATTCTGGCTATGTTTTTAAAAACGAGCTGAAAGTAAACAAAATACCTTTCCCAGTTCAGTCAGAAACTAAATATACTTTAAAAATATTCCAAGATTTTCTATTTTTGATAGAAGGAGAGAATTTATATTTATTCTCTCCCGATTCAAAATCCTTTGAAAAATTCTTTGAGAGAATAAACAATTTAAAAATCTCTCCCGATAATAAAAAATTAGTTTTCTTTTCAAACTCAGAAATTTGGATTTTATTTTTAAAAGACGAAGGAATGAAAAAAGCCGGTGAAAAATTATTCATTAACCGGTTTTCAGAAAAAATAGACGATATTTTTTGGTTAAATTCAGATTACTTAATTTTTAATTCGGGTAACAATTTAAAAATCGTTGAAATCGATGACCGAGATAGAATTCAAACTTGGGATATTACCCCCCCACCAAATTTTGGTGGGGAGCCCAACCCTGAAATTTATTTTAATGGAAGTAATAGAAAATTATATATTTTAAGCCAGGGAAATTTATTTGTTTCCGAAAGACTATTCTGACGTCTGGGTTTCTATTTTTTTCTTAAAATCATCCCAATTTATCTCACCAGCGCTGACTATATCACAAATTTCTCGGTATTCACAGTTTTGACATTGCCAATTTATTGGGTAATCTGATAATCTATTAGGAATAATATTTGATTCAATTTTTAATTTCAAATTTTCAAAACGCTTTAAGAGCTTTTCAATTAAATAACCATCATAATCAAAAACAAAATCCTTTAACTCTTGGGTGTCTTTATTGACATAAAGTAAAATACCCTTTTTAATTTTAAAAAAATGTAAATAAAGCTGGACTTGTTCATAATGTTCCGGCATCGGTCTCTCCATTTTTGTCAAGTTCATTCTCCCACTTATACTTTTCACATCTACTACATAACGCTCACCGCCAACCTTCAGTATAATATCCGCTCTTCCCGAGATAATCTGGTGAGGAGGAATAGGAACTTCGGTAGTTTCAACTAATCCTAAACTTACCAGAGGTCGCAAAACTATCTGTTGAATATGATTGCCAAATTCAAAAACTCTTAATCTCTCAGCTTCAAGCTCTTTTTTGGGAGCTCTTTTAAATCTAAAAAAAATAGCCCTTGAACATTTCCCTGACTCACTAATATAAAATCGTGTTCTTTCTTTGTCTTCTTTTTCCCTTTCTCTATCCAGATAAAATTTATCAATAAGTTCTTTTAACATATTTCTCTTTTGTCAACGTGTGTTTTGGCACGGAAAACTACACTTTATTCCATTCTTTTGGAGAAATTCCTGCCTGTCTAATAATTTCACTTACTAAATGTTTTGATATATCGCCACGGTGACGATTTGGAATACGTACTTTCAACTTATCTTTTACCATAAATAAATGACGGCCGCCAGAATAAGGACCGTCAAACTCTAATTTCCGAAACTTCTGAACCATCTTTCGCCAAGAAATATTCTTAGGCATGTTTTACAAGCTGACGTTTATCAAACTGAACCTCAAAACCAGAAATTTTTTCACCAGCACGGACTTTTAACAACATCCAATCCTCTAACACTTCTCGGAGCTCTTTTCGGCAATCTTCTAAATTTTTAGCATTTGCCCAAACACCCTTCAATCCGGGAATTTCGCCAAAATAAGTTCCATCTTTAAGAATTTTATATCTCGCTTTTTTTAACTTTTTTTCTATATATTCACTTAACATAATATTTCTAATTCTAATTTATCATTTTAAAAATTTCTGTCAATTAGCGTTTCTGCCACTGGGGAGCTCTTCTGGCGCGCTTTAAACCAAATTTTTTTCTTTCTCGCATCCGCGGGTCCCTTCTCAAAAATCCAGCCGCCTTTAATCTTTTTCGAAAATCGGGGTTAAACAAAACCAAAGCCTTGGCTATTCCATGTCTTATTGCCTCAGCCTGAGCATGAAGTCCTCCTCCTTTAACCTTAGCTGAAACTCTAAATTTATCAAGAGATTTCATTTTTTCAAGGGAAGCCTGAGCAATTTGCTGAAGTTCAAAAGTTGGAAAATATTGTTGGAGAGATTTAGTATTAACTAAAAATTTTTTTTCACCACGAGTAAAAAGCCGAATTCTGGCCACCGCCGTTTTTCTTCGCCCCTCTGCCTCAAAATATTTTTCCCGAACCAAAGGGTACTCCGGGGCAGGTTTTTCAACTTTTTCAACTTTTTTTACTTTTTTAACTTTTTTTGGCTTTTTTTTAATTTTTGGCATATCATTGTATTTTTAATCTCTTAATCATTCTTGCCCGTAATTTATTTTTAGGCAACATTCCATAAACTGCCTTTCTTAGAACTTCGGCCGGCTTTTCTTTAAAAAGTTTTTTCAAAGGAATAAATTTTGCTCCTCCTAAAAAACCAGAATGCCGAAAATATTTTTTTTCTTCCATTTTTTTGCCAGTAATTTTTAAATTTTCAATGTTTTTAACAATCACAAAATCACCCATGTCTTTATTTGGCAGAAAATCTGGTTTATGTTTCCCTCGTAACAAAATCACAATCTCAGAAGCTAATCTGCCCAAAACTTTACCGGTAGCATCAATTATATGTGTGTTTCTTTGCATTATTTTACCAATTCAATTATGGCCATTCTCGCCCCGTCTGATTTCCTTGGTCCTAATTTAATAATCCGAATATAGCCGCCTGGACGATCTTTATATCTTGGACCAATTTCATTAACTAATTTTTTAACGATTGGCGGAGAAAAAAAATTAGCTAAAAGTCGGCGGGAAGTTAGGTTTCCAATTTTGGCCCGACTAATTTGCTTTTCCACAAAACGAGAAACTTCTTTGGCCTTGGCTTCGGTAGTTTTAATTTTTTCTTTCAAAATAAGAGCCGAAGTTAAACTTTTCAAAAGGGCCCTTCTTTGATTTCGTTTTCTACTTAGCCTTCTTCCTTTTTTTCTTTTTCTCATGTTTTCTAGTTTTTTTAGCTTTTTCTTTTTCAGCCGGCACTTCTAATGGCGGAACTTCTTCTGGTTTAAAAGTTTCGGAAAATAAACTAAAATGCTTAACTAAAATATCACTAGCTTGAAAGAAGGCGGTTTCGGGTGAAATAGTTCCATCGGTCTCAACCTCTAAAAACAGTCTATCAAAATCGGTCCTCTCGCCCACTCTCATATTCTCAACTCGAAAAGCTACTCTTCTGATCGGGGTAAAAATAGCATCTAAAGGGATAGTTCCAATTTCTAATTTTTCCTTTTTCCTTGCCTCGCGGGGACGATATCCTATCCCTTTTTCAATTTGAATTTCCATTTCTAACTCCGCTTTTTTATCAGTAAGAGTGGCAATATGGCAATCTTTATTTACCAATTCCAATTGGGGGGGTATCTCAAAGTCAGAACCCTTAACCTCTTTCTCGCCCTTCACTTTCAAAAAGGCTTTTTGGGGTTCTTGGGTATAAATTTTAAATCTTAACTGTTTTAAATTTAACATAATCTGAATTACATCTTCCAGAATTCCGGGAATAGTTGAAAACTCATGGGAAACTCCTTTAATTTTCATCTGGGTAACCGCTGCTCCTTCTAAAGAAGAAAGTAAAACTCGTCTTAAGCTATTTCCAATCGTCACTCCATAACCTGGATATAAAGCCTCAATTTCAAAAGTAGCCAGATTTTTTCTTTCTTTTTTAACAATTTTTGGTTGAAGAGGTAAGGGTATCATTGTTTTGACTATGACTTATGACTATGACTTATGAGAGACAAATTGCCATCATCATTTAGTCATCATCATTTAGTCATCGTTATTTATCTTGATTATTTATCTTGAATAAAATTCAAATATTACTGATATCTCCACTGGCGGCACTGCTTCTTCTAAGCTTGGTTCAGCTATTACTTTCCCTTCTAATTTCTCAATATCCAAGGCCAGCCAATTGGGGGTTTTATATTTTTTTAACAAATTTTTAAGATTTTGAAAAATGGCTTTTTTAGTTTTTTGAGCTTTTATCGAAACCGTGTCCCCTTTTTTTACTAAATAAGAAGGGATATTAATCGATTTACCGTTAACTAAGAAATAGCCGTGAGAAACTAATTGTTGGGCCTGAGCTCGAGAATTGGCAAAGCCCAATCTGAAAACCACATTATCTAAGCGGCTTTCTAAAATTTTTATCAATAAACTGGGAGCATCTTCAACCTTGCCTTGTCTTTTCAGAATTTTCTTGACATAATTTTTGAATTGTTTCTCCTTTAAATTATACCAGTTTTTTAGTTTTTGTTTCTCTCTTAATGCCCTGCCATATTCAGAAAAAGGACTGGGTTTTCTTTTTCTTTTTTGGCCCGGTGGATAGGCCCGCTTTATCATCGAACATTTTGGTGATAAACACTTCTCACCTTTGAGAAAAAGTTTCACTCCCAGCCTTCTGCATATTTTACATTTAGACTTTAACATTTTAGACTCTACGGACTTTTGGAGGTCGACAGCCATTATGAGGTATCGGAGTAATATCTTTTATTGATATAATATCCAAACCTCGAACAGCCAGAGACCTGAGGGCTGATTCACGACCCGATCCAATTCCCTTAATTAAAACTACTACTTTTTCAATTCCTATTTTTTTAACTGCCTCAACCATAGTTTCAGCCACTTTCGAGGCGGCAAAAGGAGTGGCTTTTTTTGTTCCTTTAAAACCAAGTTTACCTGCTGAAGTCCAATATAAAACATTTCCCCGAAGATCAGTCAAGGTTATGATGGTGTTATTATAGGAAGAAAAAATATAAACTCGGGCTTCTTTAATCTTTTGAGATGCTTTTACTTTAATCTGTTTTTCAACCTTTGTCTCAAGTTTTTCTGTTTCTTTAAGTAATTCTTCTTCAGTTTTTGTGATTATACGTTTCTTTCCCATGGTATTAGGTAGGAGTAGCAGGCGGCTTTCTTCCTGAGCCCACTGTTTTTCTCACATTTCCTCTGACTGTTCTAGTATTGGTTCTTGTTCTTTGTCCTCTCACCGGCAAACCTTTAATATGACGCATTCCCCGCCAACACCCCACATCTTTTAATCTTTTTATATTCATCATCACTTCTCTTCTCAACTCTCCTTCGATTTTATGTTTCTTTTCAATAATTTCTTTAAGTCGGGAAATATCATCGGGAGTTAAATCTTTGGCTTTTTGGACAGGATTTATTTTTGCTTCTTGCAAAATCTTCTTGCTCAATGCTAAACCAATCCCATAGATGTAAGTCAGGGCTATCAAAATTTGTTTATTTTCTGGGATGTTAATACCGGCAATACGTGGCATAGTGGTAATACAAAATTTATCGCTCGCCCTCATCCTGCCTTCGGCAGGCGCTCGCCCGCCAGTTGGCGGGCTCGCTTCGGGCTCGCTCTTTAGAAACCCTCGGTTTCTAACGCCCAGCTCTTTCTTCGAAAGGGCTGGGCTATTTTCCTAGACGGGGAAACCGTAGGGTTTCCCCGACCCCCTTCCGATTTGGGATGTCATTACCTTATCCCTGTCTTTGTTTATGTTTAGGATTCTTACAAATCACATAAATTCGTCCTTTTCGGCGGACGATTTTACAATGCTTACAAATTTTTTTAACTGAGGGTCGTACCTTCATCTTTATTTTTCACGATAAACAATTCTGCCCCGTTTCTCGTCATAGGGACTCATTTCCACCGTCACTTTGTCACCGGGTAAAATCTTAATTCGATACATTCTAAGTTTACCGGCCAGATGGCAAAGCACTTCATTTCCATCGTCTAATCTTACTCGGAAATTAGTACTGGGCAAAGCTTCAATAACAATTCCAGTTTTTCGGGACATCTTTTTAATCATCGAATAATATTAAATTTAACAAATGTTTCCATTTTAATCAATGATCTCTTTAATTTTAATTTTTTCCAGATTTTCGGGAACTCGTTTTACCCAAAATGGCCAAAGCTTTACTTTACTTTGATTAATCTCAAGTTGATTTTGGAGAAGAAAATTGATCTCGGCTAAAGATTTGCCCGAAAGCCCTTTCTTTAAAGAAACTTTATCAATATCGGAATAAATTTTAGATTCCAAATTGAGTGAAAGAACAATTTTCCCTGTTTCAAGATTAATGGTATCTGGTAAATATTCAATCTTTAAGCTCTTTTGGTCAATCTTTTTGTCGGTCGGTATTTTAGAGATAATAAATTCTTTTGAAAAATTTTCCAAATCTTCTTTTTTAAAGGATATTGTGATGGCTTTGGCCTTTACTTGAAAAGTAAATTTTTCTAATTCTGCTCCGGCTTGAGCTAAGGGCGAGGTTTCCAAGATTTCTGTTTTAATAGCTTTTTCTAAAACAATAAATTCTGGCGGAATTTTATTGATTATCGCATCTTTTATTTCTTTGGCCGCTTTTTCTTTTAAGAACTCTTCAGCCTTTTTTAAGTCTTCTTGGATAACTTCAGAAGTTTCTTTTTTTAATCCATCTTTCATTGATTCAAAAGATTTGCCATAAACAAAAGTATATTGAGGACTGCCAGCTAAACCAGGGACAGAAAAAGTTGAAGGTTCAATATTATATTTTTCTCCGGGAGCAGCAGCCACTACTTTTACGTCTTTATAACCTTTGGCCGGAATGACAATTCTTTCGGTTGTCCGAAACCAAGGATTTTCACCGGTCTCTAAGGAAGGTCGAAATTTTTCTAAAGGCGGTTGAAAGCGAGTCTGGGCCACCAAAATTTGCTCATGTTGAGAATCATTGAAAACCCTGATTATTCCTTCTGCCTTTTTTTCAATTAATTTCTTTCCCGAAGCGGAAAACTCTTGAGAAAAAGTTTTTTCTTCTTTAAAACTAATACCGGGAATTACATTGGCTAAAAAATCAATATTTGCAGCTTGCTTATCAACCGTTAATTTTGTCTCAAAACTCTTTAACTCAGTCTTTGGCCAGATTTCAATTTCCGCCCGGGATAAATTAGAATGGATACCAATTCCAACAATTATTAAAACCAAAGGAATTAGCCCCCACACCACTTTTCTTTTAGTTCTCAATCCTTTTTTAAAAAATAACGAGGGAGTTACTTTTCTTTTAAAGGTAAACGATTTTTCTTCGTCCTTTTGAAAAAAGGGCGGGGTGGTAAGAGGTTTGGGAGGTAAAATATCAAATATTTTTTTAGCCATTATTAAATTATACTCCGTTAGAAATTTTAATGCAAAAAATTTTATTCTAAATTTTTTTTGCTCAGAGCTAACCAGGATTAATCGTAGAGCATGCTTAAACTACTTATGATACGACAATGGGCTGGGGCCAACTTTCTAACGAGATTATACCAAATTTATCTTTATTCTAAAACTGCTCTTATCCTCCTAATCCCTGCTCCACAACTTTCTTCTTTTATAATTTTGAAGATACCTAATTCAGAAGTTCTCCTGACATGAGGGCCGGCACAGATTTCTTTTGACCAGTTATTTATTGAATAAACTGTCACCACTTCCGGATATTTCTCCTTAAAAAAAGCTAAAGCTCCGGCTTTTACTGCCTTTTCATAAGGCATTTCTTCTTTCTTTACTTCTAAATCTTCCTTAATTTTTTGATTAACTAATTCTTCAACTTTTTTTATCTCTTCTTCAGTCACTTTTTGCGGATGGGAAAAATCAAATCTTAATCTTTCGGGAGTAATATCAGAGCCCATTTGTTTAACATGCACACCTAAAACTTTTCTCAAGGCAGTATGTAATAAATGGGTGGC
>JASEJL010000034.1 GCA_030016465.1 Patescibacteria group bacterium
TCACTTCAAAAAATGACATCACGGTTTACGGCCAAGTAGAAGCGGTTATCAGCGACTTTTATACTCTCACCGGCAACATCATCTTTTCCGACTTAAAACCTGGGCTTTATCAATTAAGCGTAAAATACGGAGAGGAAATTATTATTTCGGAAACCATAAACGTTAAAACCTACATAAAACCGGTTTATCGTTTAATTTTGACCAGCGACAAAAAGGCTGTTTTTGCCGGAGAAACCATAACTTACAAAGTGAAGGCCGAATTTTTTGAAGGCACGCCAGTTTCTAATTTGAAACTTAAATACAACGGCTATCTCGATAGACAAATCAGCGGCGAAGTTCAGCTCAATCAAAACGGAGAAGGTTCGTTTGCTGTTAAGACCGATTATCAAGAAAGGCAATATAGTTATTGGCCAAGATATTTTGGATTGACCGTGTCGCCGGCAGTAGCCGAGGAAGGAGAAATTACCGCTAACACGTCAGTTTTGGTTTTTGGCCCGCACATTGATTTGAGAAGTGAACAGACTATTTCCGAAAGAACAAGCCGGTTCAACTTAAATCTCAGGAACGTGGTTTTGGAGAAAGTGCAAAAAGGTGAGCCGTGGTGGGTTTCCGACAATTATCTTGGAGATCCGGTTGCCCGATGGAACGTTACGGCCGATGTTACCGAAATCATTTACCACAAGAGGCAAGTCGGTACTGGATACGATATTATCAATAAAACCACTTACCCTATTTATCAGTACTCAACCGAGGAACGGTCTATTCGGCAAGATGTTTTGACGACCGATGGAGCCGGAAATGCTCGCTATGAGTGGACGGCCGAAGAAGGCAAAACATACTGCATTACTTTCACCGCAAAAGATGCAACCGGAAGGCAAGTCAGGCAGAAACATTATGTGTATGGAGGCCAATTCTCTTATTTTGGTTTTTACGACGGTCGTGGGGCTATATTGAAAAATCTTAACGAAGGTAAAAAGAAATACAAACTAGGCGATGCTATAAGCTTGCAAATGCAAGATATCGGCGGCAATACTTTGGAGTCGGGTTCCGGAAGATTTGTTTTTGTAAGAATAGTTAACGGCATTGTTTCTTATCAAATTAGCGATTCAGCTAACTATACTGACACATTCAAAGATTCCTATATTCCCAACGTTCAAATAATGGGAGTGTGGTTTAGTGGTTCGCGTTTTATTGTTGGTTTTCCCGGCTGGTATAGCCAAGGAGTTAATCTTTCTTTTGACTCCGATGGACGTCGCCTCAATATTGAAGTAATTAAAGATAAGGATCGTTATCGGCCGCGAGACAAAGTTAATTTAAGTATTCGGGTTACTGACAAAAACGGTAATCCAAAGCAGGCCGAAGTTAATATCGCTGGTATTGATGAGGCGGTGTTTTCGCTGAATCCTTTAGAAAAAGACATAACCAACTTGCTTTATCAAGATCTCTTTCCTTTGTTGGAGATTCGTTCATCGCATCTTATTCCCTTTGAATCCACAGCAGAAGGCGGAGGATGTTTTGCAGCCGGCACAATGATTTGGACGCCGCAGGCCGAACGACCTATTGAAGAATTAAGAGTCGGCGATGAAATCTTAACTCGCAAAAGTGAATCATCACCGGAAATCGTAAAAACTCAAATAAAGCAAATCGGCTCATACCTTGTTGATGGTTACCTTGTTATCAATGGAAATCTGCGCTTAACACCTAATCATAAGTTATTTGTAAACGGTTTTTGGAAACGAGCCGGAGAAATTAAAATCGGCGATAGGTTTATTGCTAAAAACGGCGTGGCCGCAGAAGTCATTTCTGTTGAGTTTGTTCCGGAATGGGGTCTCGTTTACAACATTGAACTTGAAAATTATCACACTTACTTTGCCGATGGAGTTTATGTCCACAACGAGGAAAAAGGCGCCGGAATAGAACGAGCCGATTTTCGCGACCTTGCTATTTACCAGTCGGTTCGCACCGACGCAGAAGGTCGCGCCCAGGTTTCCTTTGATGTGCCGGATAATTTAACCTCTTGGCGTATTACCGCCCAAGCAATAACCAAAGATTTGTTTGCCGGTAAAACCGTTGATTTTGTTCCGGTTGGTTTACCTTTCTTTGTGGAAACCGCTCTCAATCGCACTTATCTTGTCGGAGACAACCTCACCCTGCGAGCGAGAGTTTTTGGCACAGCGAATGTTCAAAGTAATATAACCTACACGGTTGAAAGCAAAACTTTGCCGTTTGGAAAAATTAAAAGGACCGGCGGAAATGTAGTTGAAATTCCGCTCGGCCCGCTTTCTGCTGGCAGGCACCAGATAAAAATATCGGCAAGATCCGGCAATTACAATGATACAATTGTTCGCGATATTGATGTTTTAACAAGTTATTTCTCTCAAAATACCGCAGAGTTTTATGAACTTTCTCCAAATCTCATGAATATCCAAGGAGCGGCAAAAGGATACACAACCTTGTTGTTTTCCTCGTACGAGAGAGGGAGATTTTACAACGTGCTTCGGCGTTTATCTTATCAAAGCGGGCCGCGTTTAGACCAGAAATTTGCGGCCGTTCTCGCCAAAGCGTACTTAAATAGATTTTTTGACGAAATCAATGAGATAGAAGATGTTAATACTTTGAACTATCAATACCAAGGAGGAGCAACTCTTTTGCCCTATAGCGATTCTGACTTGGAGTTGTCCGCAAAATTTGCCAACCTCATTCAAGGTGAACCTGTTACAACTGATTCAGAATCGCTCAAAAAATATTTGTACTCCTCACTTTCGGACCGCAAAACCGATTTGAGCCGTATTTCCGCAGCGCTTTACGGACTCTCAGCTTTTAAGGAACCTGTTCTTGTTATTATTCAAAACATTAAAACAGATCCCCACCTAACCCTGAAAGATAAAATTTACCTCACTCTGGCCTTGGATAATTTGGGAGCCAAAGAAGAAGCAAGAGCTTATTATAGAGCGGAGATAAAACCGAACTTAACTTCCAGACAGCCATATATTTTTGTGGATCGTCTCCAAAGCCAGGACGAAAATATTATTGCTACTGCTTTGGTTGCCGGACTTGCCGCGAGTTTATCCGAGCCAGAAGCCAACGGACTTGGACAATACGCCATGGATAATTATCCAAAAGAGACCCTGAAAAACTTTGAAATGCTTTTATATATGCGAAGTGCTTTGCCAAAACTCAAGGGTGGAGATGTTAGTTTCTCTTATCAAACATTGCAAAAGAGTGGTTCAAAAACGCTTAAAAATGACGATGTGTTTCGTCTTGAGCTCTCCCGAGAAGAACTTACCGCGATTAGATTTACTAATGTCAAAGGCAGAATCGGATTGGTAAGCCTTTTTGAAAAAGAGTCAACGCCGCAAGAAGCAAGAAAAGATACGACCATCGGTGTTTCCAGAACCTACTCGGTTGATGGCCGGCAAACAACCGAATTCAGGGAAGGCGACCTTGTAAGAATTGACTTCACACCTACTTTTGCACCTGGTTCCCTTGAAGGTTCATATCAGGTTGTTGATTACCTGCCGAGCGGTCTCCGGGCCGTAACCGATATTCAGACCACGCCATTTCGCCAAGATGGACAGTATCAGCGTTATCCCTCAAGTATTGAAGACCAAAAAGTTACTTTCCTGATTTGGAAAAATTTCCCGCGGCCGTTCTTTTACTATGCGCGAGTGGTTTCCAAAGGCGATTACAAAGCAGAGCCGGCTCTTATCCAATCTCTTAAAAGCGCTGAGAGTTCAAATATATCCACCGAAGCTCACATAACAATCAAATGAGAGTGCTCAAGGCAAAAATTTTTATTGCCGGTGTTTTAGTTACGATGGCAGGAACAAGATTATATTTTTTTTTAACCGAAACAAAACCGCCGGAAATTGTCAGTAAGTATCATCACTCTCAATTTTTTGAGTACGCCCAGTTCATTGAAAGTTCTACTGAACAGGCAAAAAGCGAGGAAAAGATTGATTTGGACTTGGTGCTTGGCGGCATAATTTCCCATGACGTTCCAGCAACAATTCCTCTTCTGTCAAAATTTTACACCAAATTAAAAAATACGCGAGAAGTTAAAACTTTTATCATTCTTGGGCCAGACCATGTTGATAGAGGCCGGAGGCAGATCAGTGTTTCCAAAGCCACATTTATCACGCCTTTTGGTCAGGTATTGCCTAATCTGGAAATAATAGAAAAACTTGAAGGCTCAGGTTTTGTTGTCCATGACGAAACACCTTTTGACCGTGAACACTCCATTGGCTCTCAGCTTTTGCTGATAAGCAAACTTTTTCCCGAAGCCCGCATCGTGCCCCTTGTGTTCCGTTCTAATATCAGTAATAAAACCACAAGAGAGCTTGGCAGGCTTCTTGCTGAAATTGCCGATGATAGTACATTTGTTATTGCTAGCGTGGACTTCTCACATTATCTCTCTGAAAGGCAAGCAAAACCGCTTGATTACCTCTCAGCAAATGTTTTGGGAACGGTAACATCTCAATTCGGAGGTTTGGTTGAAGCCGATTCAACGCAAGCGCTGGTAGCCTTAATGTCTTTCCTTGAAATACGCGGTGCAAATTATCATGTTGATTTACAAATTCTCAATACCAGTGATTTCAGCGCCAATAGAGATTTTACAACTGGATACGTAAGCGGGTTTTGGGGTATTAAAAATGAGTTGCTGAATTTGAATAAAAATGACTCGGAGATAACTTTTATTTTTGTTAGTGATATCCTGCTTTCAAGAACAAACGGAAAAATTTGAAGTTGGGTTTATTCCCAATTTCCATAATTTCCATAAGCCAAAAACCGACACTACCTCTGCTTGAGATGGCTAGGAAGTGGGTTGTTCCTGGGTCAGGCGCCGAGCCGCTGGGTGGGGTGGCGCGCGGAGTGCGCCACTTTTCTTTTTCAGCAATTTTTGATAAAATAAGGTCGAGCAAGTCATATATATTGCCGGCGTAGCTCAGTGGTAGAGCGGTCCCGCCCCTTTTATGCTGGAGTAGTTTAGAGGTAAAACAATGCTTTCGTAAAGCATCGATGTGAGTTCGATTCTCACCTCCAGCTTAAAAAAGGAACGGGGTCAAGTCGTGGGTTCAAGTCCCTCCGCCGGCTCCATGGCCGACCCGAATAGCAAAATTGAAGATTTCCAATCTAAACCCCTCTGTAAGATGAGGCAACGTCTCATCGAACTGGAGGACCGTCTTTGACATTGCTAGAAAACGCCAGAAAATAAAAGAATTGGAAAAGAAAATGCAAAATCCCAATTTCTGGAAAGACAAAGACAAAGCAATAAAAGTGACTAAAGAGTTATCAGAACTTCAGCAAGAAATTTCCGAGTTTGAAGGAGTCAAAACCGAGGAAGATTTAAAGAAAATTGAGCTGCGAGTTTTTCTTTCCGGAGAACATGATAAAGGAAACGCTATTTTGTCAATTTTTGCCGGAGCTGGTGGCCTGGATGCTCAGGATTGGGCAACCATGTTGCTGAGAATGTATGAAAGATATTCGGCTTTTAAAGGATTTAAGACAAAAATTTTGCACCAATCCTTTGGCGAAGGAAGGGGACCTGAAGGAAGAATTGGAACCAAATCAGCCACCCTGGAAATTCAAGGGAAATTCGCCTATGGTTTTTTGAAAAAAGAAAGCGGGGTTCATAGATTGGTCAGAATTTCTCCTTTTTCTCCTCAGAACTTGCGCCACACCTCCTTTGCCCTAGTTGAAGTTTTGCCAGATATTAAAATTGAGACATCGGCAATAAAAATTAGACCAGAAGAGCTGAAAATTGAATTCTATCGGGCTTCTGGTCCTGGCGGTCAGTATGTTAATAAAAGAGAAACTTCGGTCAGGATTACTCATTTACCAACCGGCATTGTGGTTAGCTGCCAATCAGAAAGATTACAGGGTGAGAATAGAAAAAGGGCCCAGGATTTGCTTTTATCAAAACTTTATCAATTGGAAAAAGAGAAAAAAAAGCAAGAGCTTTCCAGAATAAAAGGCAAAAAAATTTCCATTGAATGGGGAAATCAGATTAGATCTTATGTTTTACATCCTTATCAGCTGGTCAAAGACTTGAGAACAAAAGTGGAGACTTCTGATGTTGAGGGTGTTTTGGACGGCGATTTAGATAAATTTGTGGAAGCCGAGATTAAATATCGCGAATAATAGTCGCTTGGCAATAAAGTTTCAAAGTGCCGATCCTCAAAATCCCTGCGAGATTTTTGGGGTCTGTGTTCTCGGCGGCTGACTCCGTGCTTCGCTCGGAGAGACCGTATTCAGCCGCCTCCGAAAGCTACTTTGAAACTTCGTTACCTCGTTTTAAAAATTCGTAATTCGTAGGGTTATGATAAAGTTTCAAAATCTCACCAAAATTTATTCTCCCCATATAGTGGCTTTAGAAGATGTCTCTTTTGAAGTTAAACCAAAAGAGTTTGTTTTAATTGCTGGAAAGTCAGGGGCAGGTAAAACAACTTTACTGAAATTACTTTTAGTTGAAGAAAAACCAACCGAGGGACGAATTTTTTTTAATGGCCAAGATCTTTCTAAAATAAAAAAATCTCAACTTCCAAAACTTCGTCGAAAAATTGGAACAGTCTTCCAAGATTATAAATTACTTCCTTCAAAAACAACCTATGAAAACATTGCCTATGCCTTGGAAGTCATTGGCGCCTCAGACCAGGAAATTAGCCGGGATGTACCAAAAGTTCTGGAAATTGTCGGATTAACCGAGAGGGCCAATAATTTTCCGGCCGAACTTTCCGGCGGCGAGCGTCAGAGGGCAGCCATTGCCCGGGCCCTGATTCACCGGCCGGAAGTGATTTTGGCTGACGAGCCAACCAGTAACCTTGACCTCTATCATACTTTAGACATCATCCGGCTTTTGTTAAAAATTCAGGAAATGGGCACAACCGTAATTTTAGCCACCCATAACAGAGAGATAATTAATTCTTTGGGGAAAAGGGTAATCACCTTAGAAAATGGTAGGGTGGTCAGGGATGAAGAAAAGGGAAGATTCATTTTATAAAAATGTTTACCAGTTTAAAAAGAATATTTAAATTGGGTTGGAAGAGTTTTTTTCGGGATGGGGGATTGGCGGCTGCCACGGTTTTCATTTTGGTTCTAGCCATTAGTTTAGCTACCTCGCTTTTTCTTTTTCGAGAGCTGAGTCAATTTCTAATTTCGGCATTGGAAGAAAAAGCTGACATCTCGGTTTATTTTAAAGAAGAAGTGCCAGAGATTGATATTTTAGAAATTAAGGAAGAACTGGCCAAGGTTTCCGAAGTAAAAGAGATAAAATATGTTTCTAAAGAAAAAGCCCTGGCCGAGTTTGTCCAAAGACACGAAAAGAATCCGGTTTTAATGGCTTCTCTGGAAGCAGTTGGGAGAAATCCCTTTTTAGCCTCTTTGAATATTATGGCCTTAGAGCCAGGTTACTACCAGACAATTGTTAATTTTTTTGAAAAACTTGGCCAGGAAAATTTGGTTGAAAAGGTTGATTATTATCAAAGAAAACCGGTCATTGAAGCAATCTTTTCCTTGACTTCTGCCATCAATCGGGCCTTTCTTTTTCTTTCAGTAATTCTGGCGGTACTGGCAATTTTAATCACTTTTAATACCATCAGATTAGCTATTTATAATTCTGGAGAGGAAATTAAAATCCAGAGATTGGTTGGTGCTTCCAACTGGTTTATTCGTGGTCCTTTTTTAGTTCAGGGAACAATTTCCGGAATCTTTGCCGCTTTGATTTGTCTTTTAGTTTTTAGTTTAATTATTTGGGGTTTGAGTCCTAAAATTGAAACTTTATTTCCCAGCCTGAATATTTTCCAATTTTTTGTCAGCAATTTCTGGCAAATAACTTCAATCCAGTTTGCTACCGGAATTTTACTAGGCGTCATCTCCAGCGGCCTCGCCACCAGAAGATATCTGAAAGTGTAAATTAAGGGTAATTGAATTAACAAGAAACCCTGGCCGTGTTAACGAATTTAACTAGGTAAGTGAATTGAGCAGGATTTAAGGAAAGATAAATCTTCTTTAATTCCTGGCTCAGTACGAGACTTCGCTTTTGTTTATGGACTCACAAACCTTGAGAAAAAAATTTTAGACTTTTTTGCAAAAGACGGTTATAGTGTTGTCCCATCCAGTTCGTTTTAGGATACAACAGAAAGATTAATCTTTTAGATCTCTGGTAGCCTTTCTCTATTCCTTGGGGATAAACAGTATAGGTTCTTTGGCAATCTTTACAATATCTTCTTTGTCTTTCAAGAAATCTAATTTTAGTATCTCGGATAATTCTTGAAACTTCTCTAGTATGCCTGATGGTGTTTGGCGATCCACAATGAGTGCATATTTTAGTTGATTTAAAATCACAAAAAACTTCTGTTATTGGCGAATATACTATTTTAACTCTATCTTATCTTCGTTCCAAATAAAAATCACTAGCTCGAGGCTAGTGATTTATGGAACACCTACAAACTTTCGAACAATTACTGCCCGACCCTTGTTCTACTTAAGTCGCTACAATTTGTCACCTACAAACTCAGCAAATTCGGCCAAACGGCAAGCATAGGCCCATTCGTTGTCACATCAACTAAAATATCTCTAATTGAGCTATTTGTTCTAATTTTTTGAGCATTTTATTTTGGTTTGTTAAAGATTTGTTTTTAAAATTATTAAACTCTTGTTTAGTTACAAAACTCTTTTCTAAAGCAGGAAATAAAACTTCTTGATTATAGTCAATTAAAGCCGCGAGAGTTAATTGTTTTTGATCAGATTTTTTTCTTTTCATAGTTTCTAATTTATTATAACTTTTTCCCAACATATTCAGCGAATTCGGCTAATCTACAGGCATAGGCCCATTCGTTGTCGTACCAGGCGACTACTTTAACCAGATTATCATCTGCCATGGTTAAAGCAGCATCAACAATGGCCGAAAAGGAGTTTCCAATGTAGTC
>JASEJL010000035.1 GCA_030016465.1 Patescibacteria group bacterium
CCAGTAAGAGTAGATGTCTGCTGAAGAATAAAAGAGATCTTAAAACAACACAGGAGGTGTCATAGGATAAAGGTAGAATTAAATAATCTAATATCTCTCTTTCAGAGAACTGAGTTCAATCAAAAGAGAGACACTTCCCTATGGCTAAACTACCACAGATCTCTGCGAGAATTAAAGAAAAAGGATTCAGAATATGCTAGATTATGTCTTTTAAGAACCTTAAAAGAGACTGTCAATGGACCTGTATTGATGTTAAGACTAGAATTAGATTCTTAGCTTTATCTTTCTCTAATTCCTGAAGACTTGGCAGAGCATTCATAGCTTCCATTATCTGGCAGCTAAGAACCTTTGGAATCTTAGCTAAAATCCATAATCTAGCATGATAGAAGTAAGGAATTCTCAGCCTTACAAGAAAAATCCTTTAAAAAAGAGTTCAGGAATACTTCTTTGATCTCTTAGGAGAGTAACAAGGTCTTTAATTAGAAAAGGTCATGGTGAAGATAATGCCTTTGTAGAAAGGTTTCATCAAACAGATGATGAAGAATTCTACATCCTAAAGGGATTAGAAATGAAAACCTTAAAAAGAATGTTAGAATTGTTATCAGAATGGATTATTAGATACAATATTAAGAGAAGGCATCAGGGACTAAATGATTTAACTCCTTTAGAATATCTCAAGTCAATCAAACCAGAAATTCATCTGGCTATTGTCTTGTTTCCACCACTTATCTTAGATTCCCTAGAGACACTTCCGGTGTTTCAAGCTCAAAATATTCCTACCTACAAAATTGGTCAGAATGGGGTGGACTATTACCTTTTAAATTTTTAAAAATTAGTGCTATAGTTTAATAATTATGGATGAAATAAAAACTATAACTTTGGAAGACAAAAATTATCCGAAGCTTTTGAAAGAAATAAAAGATCCACCAGAGGTTCTTTATTATATAGGAACCTTGCCCAAGCCTGATGAAAATTGCTTTGCTGTTGTTGGCACAAGAAGGTATTCTCTGTATGGAAAACAAGTGGCCTTGGAAATAGCTAGCGACTTGGCGGAAGCCGGATTAACCATTGTTTCTGGATTAGCGCCGGGAATTGATAGTTTTACTCATCAAGCAGCTGTAGAAAGAAATAAAAGGACTATCGCTATTTTAGGAACTGGCCTTGATGAAAAAAGTATTTATCCTCAATCGAATTTAAAATTAGCCAGAAAAATTTTAGAAACCGGCGGCTGTCTTATTTCTGAATATCCACCTGAAACCCCCGGTTCTAAGTTCACTTTTCCCCAGAGAAATAGAATAATTTCTGGTTTGTCTTTAGGAGTTTTGGTTGTTGAAGCAAAACAAAAAAGTGGGGCTTTAATTACTGCCCATCATGCCTTTAAGCAAAATCGAAAAGTCTTTGCCGTTCCTGGCTCTATTTATTCCTCAAACTCAAAAGGCTGCCACTATTTAATCAAAAAGGGCGCAAAATTGGTTGAAACTGCCAATGACATCTTATTAGAATTAAATTTACCAGAAATTACAAAATCCGGTCTCGTAACGGGTGAAAATAAAGAAGAAAATTTAATTTTAGAGGTCTTAAAAAAAGAGGCATTATATATCGATAAAATTATTGAAAAGACGAAACTAAACGCGGCGACTGTCGCCAGCACCCTTGCAATTTTAGAAATAAAAGGTAAAGTAAGAAACTTAGGAGGAAACGTTTATGCAACTAATTCTGGTTGAGTCACCAACCAAAAGTAAAACTCTTCAAGGATTTTTAGGCCCAAAATATAGGGTTCTCTCTTCTTATGGACATGTTCGAGATTTACCAAAAGATGAGTTTGGAGTGGAAGTGGAAAATGATTTTAAACCAAAGTATATTATTATTCCAAAAGCCCGAGAAACTATCCAGTTTTTGAAAGAAGAAACTCAAAAGGCTGAAACCGTGATTTTAGCCTGTGACGAGGATCGGGAAGGAGAAGCAATAGCTTGGCACCTAACTCAGATTTTAAACTTAAATGGGCAAAAACCTTATCAAAGAATTGTCTTTCATGAAATTACTAAATCAGCAATTGAAGAAGCTATCAAAAATCCAAGAAAAATTGATATGAATCTTGTTAACGCTCAGCAGGCCCGAAGAATCTTGGACAGAATTGTAGGTTATAAACTTTCTCCTTTTTTATGGAAAAAAGTGGCCAGGAGATTATCAGCCGGCAGGGTCCAATCAGTGGCAGTGAGACTAGTAGTTGAACGAGAAAGAGAAATTCAAAATTTTATTCCTCAGGAATACTGGACCATCGTCGCCCAACTAAAAAAAACAGGGGGCGACCCCCTGTCAGATTTACAGGGGGCGACCCCCTGTCAGTTTGAAGCAGTTCTAATTAAGAAAAGTGGTAAAATTATTCCCAAATTGGGAATTAAAACGAAAGAAGAAGCAGATAAAATTGTAAAGGATTTAAAAGGAGCTGAATATAAAGTAATAAATATTCAGAAGAAAGAGGTTAAAAGGAATCCCCTACCGCCATTCACCACTAGTACTTTACAGCAGGAAGCCTGGCAGAGATTTCATTGGCCGGCCAAATTAACAATGCAATTGGCTCAGCAACTTTATGAAACTGGAAAAATCACTTACCACAGAACCGATTCTCTAAATCTTTCTGATTTATCTCTTTTTGCTGCTAAAAAATTTATTATTAATCAATATGGCAATGAGTATTGGGCGGGATTTTTGAGAAGATATAAAGCTAAAGGAAGAGTTCAAGAAGCTCACGAGGCAATTAGGCCGACCTATCCAGAAAGAATGCCCCAATCAATAAAATTAGAAAAAAATCAATTAAAACTTTATGACTTAATTTGGCGGCGATTTATTGTCTGCCAAATGGCCCAAGCCATATTTGACTCCACCATAGTAGATATTGAAGCTAAAAATTATTTGTTTCGAGCGACTGGACAAATTTTAAAGTTTGATGGGTTCTTAAAAGTGTTTCCCATAAAATATGAAGAAGCTGAACTGCCACCACTTGAAATTGATGAAGTTTTGGAACTAGTAAAATTAATTCCTTCTCAGCATTTCACTCAACCTCCACCAAGATATACTGAAGCCACTTTAATTAAAGCTTTAGAACAAAACGGAATCGGCCGACCCTCAACTTATGCTCCGATTCTATCCACAATCCAGGAAAGAAATTATGTTGAAAAAGATGAAAATAAAAAATTTCGGCCGACAGAAATTGGTATTGTAGTTAATGACCTTTTGGTCAATCATTTTCCAAAAATTGTTGATGTAGGTTTTACAGCGAAAATGGAAAAGGATTTGGACGAAATTGCCGAAGGTAAAATAAAATGGGTTAAGGTGTGTAAGAAATTTTATGAGCCATTTGAAGAAAATCTCCAAAAAAAATACGCGGAAGTTTCAAAAAAAGATATTACCGAAAAACCAACCGAAAAAAAATGTCCAAAATGCGGAAGCCAACTTTTAATTCGTCTTGGTAAATTTGGAAAATTCTATGCCTGTTCAAAATTCCCAAAATGTAAATATACTAAATCCTTAGAAGAAAACACCTTGGGAATAAAATGTCCAAAATGTGAAAAAGGAGAAATTACTGAAAAAAGAACTAAAAAAAATAAAATTTTTTACGGCTGTAGTCGCTGGTCAAAATGCGATTTTGCTCTCTGGGACAAACCTACCGGCGAGAAATGTCCAAAATGTGGTTCTCTTTTAATTGAAACAAAACGCAAACAGGTAAAATGTTCAAATAAAAAATGTGATCATGTATTAAAAAATAATAAGAATTAGGCAAAACCTAACTCTTGTTCCCTAAAAATTAACTAATCTGTATCATAAAACTTCACTGCCGTAATGGCAGCTCTAATTGGTTATTATCACCAAAAAGAAGCTCGAAAGAAAAACTCTAAAAACATTGAAGCTAAAGCCAATTTAAGGTTAGAATATCAAAAAGGCTTGCATTCTTTTATTTTTAGCAAGCTTTTTACTTGAAGAATGTCTGGCGCTTTGGCCAATCCTCTATTATTAAAGCCTTTTTAGGTTTCCCCGGTAACATCTGATAAATTTCTTCTGTTACAAAGGGCATAAACGGATGGAGCAATTTAAGAGAAGTGGAAAGTACTCTATGCAACACCCATCTGCCAGTTAGTTTGTCTTGAGGGTTTTTGCCTTTAAAAAGCCTTTTCTTTATATCTTCAATGGTCTGGTCACAAAATTTATGCCAAAAGAAATTGTAAATTTCTTCTGCAGCTTGATGGAATCTGAAATTCTGGAAGGACCGATTAACCCTGTCTATAGTAGAGTTTAGTTCAGAAAGTATCCAACGGTCTTTTTTCGTCAATCGGAGGTCTTTCTGTTTGGCTTCAAGAAAATCGGTCTTTTCTTGGAGGTGATAAAGCACAAATCTTGCTGCATTCCATATTTTGTTTGCAAAACGACGCTGGGCAATGATTTTTTGTTCTGAAACTATCACGTCTCTACCCGGACTAGTTCCAAAAACCAAGGCCATCCTTAAGGCATCTGCCCCATACAAATCAACCACTCCTAAAGGATCAATGACGTTACCCTTAGATTTGGACATTTTTTGACGGTCTTTGTCTCTGACTAAACCGTGAAGGTAAACGTATTTAAAGGGAATCTTTCCAGTACAATAAATCCCCATCATAATCATCCGGGCCACCCAAAAAAACAAAATGTCGTAACCGGTCTCCATTACGGTAGTGGGATAGAAATACTTGTAATCTTTCGTTTCTTCTGGCCACCCAAAAACTATAAATGGCCACTGACCGGAAGAAAACCAGGTATCCAGAGTGTCAGGGTCTTGCCTCAAGCTGCTCTTTCGGCATTTGGGACAAGTTTCCGGTTTTTTTACATCCACCAGAATCTCTCCACATTGGCAATACCAAACCGGTATTCGATGGCCCCACCAGATTTGCCGAGAAATACACCAGTCTTTGATATTCTCCATCCAGTGGAAAAAAATCTTTTCGTAATGACTGGGGATAAACCGGATTTTTTTCTGTCTGACTACTTTTAGGGCCGGTTCAGCTATTTTTTTAGCCTTGACAAACCATTGTTCAGAGACCAAAGGTTCAATAATGGTATGGCATCGGTCACAAGTCCCTACGGCGTGGAAGTAATCCTCTTGCTTTGCTAGCAATCCCTGTTCTTGGAGATTCTTTATGATTTTTTTCCGGGCAGAAATTACCTCCAATCCAGCGTAGTCCTTACCTGCTTTTTCTGTCATTTTGCCATCTTTCCCAATCACCTCAATAATCGGCAACTGGTGTTGTTCCCCAATCTCAAAGTCTACCGGGTCGTGGGCTGGAGTAACTTTAACTGCTCCGGTTCCAAATTCTGGCTCTATCCTTTCGTCAGCAATTAAGGGGATAGTGCGGCCGACAAGTGGTAGTTGAACTTGAATCTCCTTCTCTAATAATTCTTTATATCTTTTGTCTTTGGGATTCACGGCTACAGCGGTATCTCCTAGCATGGTTTCTGGACGGGTAGTAGTTACTATGATGAAATCCTCGGAATCCACAATAGGGTATTTAATAAATACCAATTTAGTAGTTCGTTCTTCGTATTTCACCTCTAAATCTGAAAGGGCAGTTCCGCAGCGAGGACACCAGTTTATAATTCGTTTCCCGCGATAAATCAATCCATCTTCATACATTTTTTTAAAAGTATGATAGACGGCCTTACTAATCTGGGGCTCTAAAGTAAATTTTTTGCGAGTCCAATCACAACTGGCCCCCAGTTTTTTTAACTGGCTTTCCATAATTTCCCGATTTCGCCTGGTAAAATCATAGATCTGTTTGTAGAATTCTTCTCGGCCTAAATCAAACCGGCTCTTTCCCTGTTTAGACAATACTTCTTCGTAAGCCACCTGGCTGGCAATTCCAGCATGATCTGCTCCGGGAAGCCAAAGGGTAGGATCTTTTTTCATCCGATGATATCGAATCATAATATCCTCAAGGGTCACAAAAACGGCATGACCGATATGTAACACACCGTTGGCATTGGGAGGAGGCATAATAATCACGAAGGGCAATTTGGTATAATCAATTGCTGGAGTAAAATATCCTCCCTTTTCCCAGAGGGAATAAATCTTTGATTCACTTTTTTGAGGTTTATAGGTTTTTTCCATTTGAGTCCTCATTTTTATATTTTTAGATTCTATCAAAATTTTTCTTTTATTTCAATTTTCAGTTTTCAAGATAGGTTAATATTTTAAAATTGTATCTCAACCAATAGGGTGGGAATATATTATATACCTTTAAAAAGATGAATAAAAAAGTTCATCTTTTCCTAAAATTTATTTTTGCCATTTTTTTATTCCATCATTGTACCAATGCTCACCAACTAACTCTTTAATTTCTCCAGCTGAAGTTAATTCTGTTTTAAGGTCTTTTGCCATTGAAGAAAGGAAATCTCTAAAAGTCACTTTTCAAGCACTCCCTGTCAAAATCCTTCTGTTTGAATTATAATAATTTAAAAGCTTGGTCAAGTAGTCAATGAGATAAATAAAAGTTTGGTCAATGACGTATTACTTTTACATATTTTTGGGTTTAGTTCCAAGTATAATCTGGCTCCTTTTTTATCTCCGGAAAGATGTTCATCCTGAATCAAATCCGATGGTCATTAAAATCTTTTTTTATGGAATGTTGGTGGCTTTACCAGCTATTTTTCTGGAAATGGGAATTTTCAAGGTCTTGACCAAGTTAAATCTTCCTTTGATTTATTTAGCCATTTTAAATACTTTCCTCGGGGGGGCCCTGATTGAGGAAGTAATGAAATTTTTAGTGGTCAAAAAAGAAGTTTTATATAGCGCTGAATTTGACGAACCAATTGATGCCATGCTCTATATGATTATTGCCGCTTTAGGTTTTGCCGCTTCAGAAAACATTTTGATTTTACTCGGTTTGGGCCCAGAGCTATTTTTGCTCCAGGCCCTGATAACTTTCATCTTGCGATTTTGGGGTGCAACTTTTTTACATGCCCTTTGCTCGGGACTGGTAGGATATTTTTTAGCCCTCTCTCTTTTTGAAACCAGAAAAAGATTAAAATTGATTTCTTTAGGACTGTTAATAAGTATTGTCTTGCACGGACTTTATAATTTCTCTATAATGGAAATTGAGGGAAGTTTAAAATTGCTAATTCCTCTGATTATCTTAATTTGTTTAGCCATTTTCCTAACTTTTAGTTTCAAAAGGTTGAAAAGAATGAAAAGTGTTTGTAAAATATAATCAACGAATAACGAATTTATTGCGAATAAACGAATAAGCGAATATTCGTTTATTCATAAATTCGTAACTAATTCGATATTCGTTAATTTCTATGGTGTCTTTTTTTGAAAAACTTAAAAAGGGTATGGGAATTGAGGAAGTACCAGAAGAGACAGAAGAAGTAGAAAAAGCCGAAGAAGTTATCACTTCTTCTCCTGCCTCTTTGCAAGACAAGTCGGCAATCAAAAAAAAGCCGACAAGAAGGAAAAAAATTCTTAAGGAGGCGAAAAAAGTAGAGATTAAAGAGAGTAAACCTTCTTCTCCTTCTTTGGCTACCGTTCGGGAAGTCGATGAGGGAAGAGATGAGGCAAAACTTCATTTTTCGCCAAGTAAAGCTTGGGAGACCGAAGAAAAACCCCCAGAGGAGAGCAAATTTTCTACGGAGCAACCGGAAATAAAAAGGGAGGAAGAGTCGGTAGAAAAAATGACTGAGGAAAAAAAAGAAAAGTGGTTTGAAACTGAAGGACAATTGGCAATTGATGTTTATCAGACCGAAACCGAATTAGTTATTCAGTCAGCCATTGCCGGAGTAAAACCCGCAGATTTAGATATTTCAATGGAAAGAGATATTATTGCCATTAAGGGAAGCCGGCAAAAGCCATTTGAGGAGAACGGAGATTATTTTACTCAGGAATGTTACTGGGGCTCTTTTTCCCGAGAGGTAATACTGCCAGTAGAGGTTGATCCTAACCGGGCCGAAGCCACGATGAAAGATGGTATTTTGACCATTAGAATTCCAAAACTCTTAAGAGAAAAACAACGTAAAATTAAAGTGAGAATATATAATGAATGACGATGACTAATGTAAAAAAACCGCTCAAAGCGGTTTTTTTGTGCACTATATTTATATTAAAATTTATATTAAAGATAGTTCAAATATTTTTCACCGCCTGCGGGAAATTGGCACATAATTATTTGAAAACATATCTAAGAAAAGGTTTTTGATTAAAACCTTTGAGGATTTAGGCAATTAGAGACTTGATCTCTTTGAGTTTTCTACCTAAGGTGTAGTTGTAGTAGATGCCAGCTAAATACAAAAGCATTACTAAGTTTAAGTAGGTATTAACATTCCTCAATCTTTTACCGGAAAAGAATCAATTAAGAATATATCTTTGAGGTGACTGTTTAATCTTTCAATATCATCTCTTCTTTGGTAAAGTTTCTTCTCTAGGAATTATTGAAATTCCTATACAACCAAATTTAGGAGCTGTAAAGGGGTTACCAACGTATCTCATCATCTTCACATTGTAAATTGTAAAATTGAAAATTGAAAAATTGTAAAATGC
>JASEJL010000036.1 GCA_030016465.1 Patescibacteria group bacterium
GCCGTAAACCGCTCCTTGGATAGTCCCGGGAATACCAGCTGCCCACTCTAGGCCTTTTGAAACATAGAAAGAAAGCGGCTGGCCGAATTTTATCACTAAACCATTAAAGCCCTTGTCTGAAACCAAAATATTGCTTCCTCCTCTCAAAATAAAAAGAGGTAATTTGAACTTTTTTGTAATTAAAATTGCCTTGATTAAATCCTGTTTTGTTTTTGCCACAAAAAAAATACTTCGCTGGTCCCCCAATTTTAAAAGTAGTATAATTTTTTAATAAAATATTTTCTTTAATTCCTGGTTAAATTGTCTTAAGCTTTAAATTTTGAATTTTGTTCATTTCAATTTAGGATTTAAAAATAGGCCGGGAGAGTTAACTCCAATTCTAAGTCTTTAGTGAGTGCTATCCTCCCAGCCCAATTATATTTTAGCAATTCTTAAAACAAAAGCCAAGTTCAATATTTCTCCTAGTAACCTTGAAAACCTTCCTCAAAAAATCACGACTTAATTCAGTTATAGCAATATTAAAACGTTAGTTTAACTTTAAAATTTCTTTCAATTTACTGTCATCGCCTATATCTTCAGCTACAATCAATCTAATCTCTTTTTCAGATAACCCGAAAAATTCTCTTAATAGCTCAACTTCTGCTCGACAATCGAAGGGATGGACCCAAACACTTTTTTGTAAAGGATAGAATCCCAATTCCTTTAATTTCCCCCGGAAGGCTTCCCGATAAATCTTTTTTAACTCAGAAATATCAAAAACTACCAATCTCCATTTCCTATCCCATTTCTCAGGTCTTTTTATTTTTAAACTATCTATTTGAAACATTCCGGCTTTCTTTTTTCCTTTCTCAGTTAATGAAATATAAATTTGATGGCCTTTCTTTTCAATTTTTATGCATCTCTGTTTTCGTAAAGAATAAAATGTATCGTAAACCTTTTTCCTCGGGTATCTTTTCCATTTTTTATAATTTTCTAAAAGATTTCTTATAAAATAAGGAGAACTGGCAGCAATATAAACTGTTCCGGCTATTAGTAACCAAATGAGAACATCTTTTACAATCTCTGATTTTGGTTTACTAAAATAATATTTGTATTTTCTGATTCCCATTTTACCTCTCGCCTATAATTCGCCTATAATTATAAATTATAATAACGTGTTAATCTTGCTATAGCAAGATTAAGTCGGTGGTTTTAGCGTAGAGTAGATAAAAGAGGAAATAAAACAGCAACCCTCGCTCGAGGGAGGGTTACTGTCGACTTAGAGGAGTTGTGATCTCTCACGCACTCACTAACCAAATATTAGCAAATTCAAAAACAGATGTCAATAACCCAATTCTTTTAAAAGTTGTTCAGCCTGGGAAGTAAATTCAGGTTTCGTCTTCAAAAGATTTTCAGCTACTGTTTTGGCTTTTTCTCTCTGACCGGTATTAATGTAGGCATTAATAAGACCTTCCCATAAAGAAAAATCTTGGGGATTAAATTCTATTCCTTTTTCATAAAGAGGAATTAAAACCTCAAAACCTTCTCCAGTTTGTTTAAGAATTTCTATTCCCTCTTTCAGGATTTCTGGATTCTGTTGCCAATCATAACCCAAATTTTCTAATTCTCTTAACTCTGAAAGAGCTAATTCATATTTGTCCATCAATCGGTAAGCGCGGATCAAATACCATCTTGAAGCGATAAAGCGGGGCTCCAAATCCCTTGCTTTTTGCAAAAACTCAAGGGCCTCTTCTTTTCTTTCTTGCAAAAATCTGGTCTGGGCAAAAACATAATAAACTTGCTGGTTGGTCGAACTGATCTCCATAGCTCTTGCTAAAACTCTTTCAGCTTCTGAAATTTTTGTCTGGTCAAATAAAACGGTATAAGTATTGTAAATCTGGCCAAGTCTCAAATGGGAACGTAAATCCAGGGGCGATTCTTTTATGCTTTTTTCCAATTCTTCAATCACAAAATCAATTTCTTTTTTGAAATTTTCAGCCGAAACTTCCTTTATTTTTCCACTTTGAGCAAATTCCAGAGTGGTCTGGCCAAAAAATTCTCTTATCTGATATTTCCCCAAGGGAGAACTTTCTAAAGTTTTTTTGTAAAAATTTAGACGTTTTGCCGAAGCTGGGGGAGAACGCAGAGCGGCAATAACATAATAATCGGTTTTCAGGGGTTGAATTATAAAATAGAAAAAAGAAAAAATAAATAAAATTAAAATAATAAAAAGAAACCAGGGTTCTGGAGAAATAGTTTTTTGGGGAGATAGCGTTTCCCTGGAAATACTAATACTCGCCACAAATCCCAGAACCAAAAAGAACATTAAATAACTGGAAACCATATCAAAAACGGTCAGATTCTGAATAAAGTAAGAAATTAAAAGAACACTGAAAATTCCCCTCGTCCAGAAATCAAATCTTTTCGGAAGATAATTGGATGATTTTTCCTTGGCGGGTGGTGAGAGGGTTGGAGTCCACAAAAGATAAAAAACCGAAAGAAAAATTCCAATGTAGGTCAGCATTCCCAGAAGACCAATACTAACTAAGGTATCAAAAATTATGTTATGAGCCCGGTCGTACCAGATATCGCCGCCACATCTGGAAGTACCCAAACAGGGATTGTAATGTTTAAAAAAGGAAAACTCAAAATTTTCCGGTCCCCATCCCAAAAGAGGTTTTTCCAAAAAACCCTTCCATGCTCCTTCCCAAACCACAAATCTTCCGCCAAATGTTTCGCCAATGCCAAGAGTTTTTTCAATTATCTCTTTTCTGACAAAGCTTTCTGGCTGAAAAGCAAGAAAAGTAAAAAAGAAAGCAAAAATAATACAGAAAGCTAAAAGAGCAAGGCCGAGCCATCTTAAATTTCCTCTCTGACAAAAAAACAGCCAGAGAAAAAATAATAAAACCAGACCGAAGAGAAAAGAAAGTTTAGCCGCCCGGGCTCCACTTAAAAATAAGCCCAAAAAAATTATTAAAAAACAAATGCCAGAATAGATTCTAAGAGGCCTGCCAAAGGTGGGAAGGTAGTGGGTGGGTTGGTGTCCTTGGGAGGTAAAAATTAAATAAAGTGCTAGAAAAAGAGTAAATATCAAATAGGTTCCCAAAAAAGAATCATTGCCAATGGTCGCCCCTCCTCTCATAACCGGCTTATCTGAAACGAAAGTAATAAAACTCAAAATAACTCCAACAAAAATTGAAATAGCAAAAATCTTTTGCCAGTCAAGTTTCCGAAAGGTAGAAGAAATCACCAGAAAAAAAGCAAAGAGATGAAACCACATTAAAAGCCCGGTCATTCTTTCTGGTTTTGACCAGAAACTATAGGAAAGATTTTCACCAAAAAGAGAACTTAAAATAACGACAGCTAAAAATAAAATTAAGACAATTAATAAAAGATTTTTGCGCGGTCGATATTGGGGAGAATAAATTATTAAAATCAGCCAGGCAAAGAAAATAATCTCAACCAGACCCATAAAATATAAACTTTTTGGTCCAACAAAGGGAAAGAAAAATTTTGCGTTTGTAATCAGAGGAGTAAAGAGAGCTAAATAAGTTCCTACCCTAATAATATTCAGGCAAAGCCAAATCACTCCTCCTTCCGGTCTCTCCTTTTGAGGTCTAATTTTTCCTTCTTGCCTTCTTTCCCTTTTTTCTCTAGATCGTTTTCCCATAGTGGTATTACCAAGTTAATCGCTCGCCCTCATCCTGTCTTACGGCAGGCGCTCGCTTCGGGCTTGCTTCGGGCTCGCTCTTTAAAAACCCTCGGTTTTTAATATTTTCCTATATGGGGAAACCGTAGGGTTTCCCCGACCCCCTTCCGATTTGGGATGCTTAATTTTGATAGGATGGGATAAGTTCTTTTAGAGTTTTTATTATGGTTTCTTTATCCCCAGTATTAGCTGCTTCTTTTAATTTTTCTAATCCCAGATTTAATTTTTCTTCATTAACTTCAGAGAGTTTAGCCATAAAAATTTTTTGATTTTGGGTAGCTATTGTTCCTTCTTCAGCAGTTAATACTTCTTCAAAAAATTTTTCTCCCGGTCGGGGTTCAGTAAAAACAATCGGGATATCTTTATCTAACTCCAGTCCCGAAAGTCGAATCATTTCTCTGGCCAAATCAACAATTTTGATTGGCTTTCCCATATCTAAAACAAAAACTTCCCCACCCTGACCCATGGCTCCTGCCTGCATTACCAAAAGACAGGCCTCAGGACAAATCATAAAATATCTTTTCATTTCCGGATGGGTAATTTCTACTGGTCCCCCTCTTTTTATTTGCTCTCTAAAGATTGGAATAACACTTCCCCTACTATCTAAAACATTACCAAATCTAACGGAAATAAATTTTGTTGAATTTTTTTGGTTTAAAACTTGGCAAATCATCTCACCCAGTCTTTTAGTAGCACCCATTATTGAGGTTGGATTTACTGCTTTGTCCGTACTAATAAAAATGAAATTCTTAACTTCATTTTTAATTGAGGCCTTGGCAACAACTTTGGTTCCAAAAATATTATTTTTTACAGCTGTATCAGGATTTTCTTCCATTAAAGGGACGTGTTTGTAGGCGGCGGCGTGGAAAACTATCTGGGGCAAAATCTGGGAGAAAACCTGTTCAATTTTCTCTTCGTCCAAAATATCAGCAATTATCAAAGAGAGTTTCAATTTAGGAAATTTATCCTTTAATTCTTCACAAATATTAAAAATACCGGTTTCGTCCTGGTCCAGTATTATTAGATGGGATGGTTTGAATTTAGCCACCTGACGCGACAATTCAGAGCCAATGGAACCGGCCGCTCCGGTAATTAAAATCCGTTTATCGCGAATAAAATTTTCAATTGTTTTCTGGTCCAAAAAAACCGGCTCCCGGCCCAACAAGTCTTGGATTTGAACTTCTCTCAAATTTCCTACCGTGACCTGACCATCAATAATTTCTCCTAAAGAAGGAATGATTTTAATTTTTTTTAATTTAGCTGTTCTCCCCATTTCTACTGCTTCTCTAATTGTTCTGGAACTAGCTGAAGGTAAAGCCACAATTAAACCTTCTATTTTTTTCTCTTGAACCAGCCGGGGAATATCGCTAATCTTTCCCAAAACCTTTACTCCATGAATTAAAGCCCCTTGTTTTACCGGGTTATCATCAATAAAGCCAACTGGCAAATAGGGGCTAATTTTAGAACTTAAAATGCTTCTTAAAATTTGTTCTCCGGCATCGCCGGCGCCAACAATTAAAATTCTTTCTTTTTCTTCTTTTTCCCTTTTTGGAAATATTTGGAGATAAATTCTTTTGGCAAAACGAATACCGCCGCCAAGGAAGAAAATAAAAAAGTAACTAATAAAAAGAGTGGCACGGGGAAAGCCAGTAAAAATTGGGTGGTCTCGCAAAACAAAAAAGACAGCTGTCAAAAGAAGAAAACTTAAAAGAGTTCCTTTAAATAGGGCAATTAATTCTTGGGTGCTAACATAAGCCCAGCTAAAATGATAAAGTTTCAAAAAATAAAAAACCGGGATAGTAATAACTAAAGACAATAGTATTATCCCTAAAATGTTTAAAGCATATCTTTCGGGAATCTGACCTTCAAACCTAACAAAAAAAGCCAACAGAACCGAAAGAGAAATCAAAATTGCGTCGGCCAACACAAAAAACACCAATTTCATCAAAGTTTTTTTTTCAGGAACCATAGAATTCTTTAATTGCCTGTATAATTTCTTTTACTTCGCTATCTTCAAGTTCAGGATAAGCTGGTAAACGAACCGCGTCTTTGGAAATGCTTTCGGTTACCGGTAAAGAAAAATTGTCTAAATATAAATTTTTTACTTTATGATTAGGCGTTGTTTCGCGTATTAGAACTTCAATGCCCTTTGAGTCCATAAACTGCTTGAACTTTTCACGCTCCTCTGAACTGCCTATGCGAATAATAAATTCTTGAATTACATCGCCTTCTCCGTAAATCGGGAGTTTTAAAGGAAGACCCTTCAAGCCTTCACAATACATATCGGCAATCTTTTTTCTTCTTTCAAGAAAATCGTTATAATATTTAAATTTTACATTAAGTAAAGCCGCCTGTATGTTATCTAATCGCGACTTGAACGCCCACTGAACAATTTCAGGAGTCGGGAAATCCACTATTCTCACTGATGTTTGCGCCATGTTCCAGTGATTTCTTAAAAGATAAAGTTTTTCGCACAAAGCCCTGTTATTTGTAACAATGGCTCCCCCGTCACCAAAACCGCCTAAAAGTTTTGGCGTATTAAAACTGAAACATCCCAAATCACCAAAACTACCAGCCATTCTTCCTTTAAAAGAAGAGCCGAGAGCTTGAGCTGTGTCCTCAATAATGTATAAATTATGTTTTTTGGCTATTTCCAAAATGCGATCCATATCGCAAACCTTTCCATGAAAGTGCACCGGTAAAATAGCTTTTGTGCGCTCGGTGATTGCTTGTTCTATTAAATCAGGGTTTATCAGTTCGTTCTCAGCAACATCAATCAGCATTGGTTTTGCTCCACAGTGAACAATGCACTGCAAAGAAGCAATAAAAGTGTGAGCTACTGTAATTACCTCGTCTCCCTCAAATAATTTGTGGGCCTCTTCGATTGTAATTTCACCGGCATAAACTCTCTCTAAAAGATAATTCCAGTTGCCTTTTATGCCCAGTGCCTTGCAAGAAAGGAATAAAGCATCTGTACCAGAATTAACTCCGATAGCATATTTTGTGCCTACGTATTTTGCAAGGTTATCTTCAAACTTGGAAACCTCCTCTCTCAAAATAAGGGCACCTCTTTCCAGACAATCCCAAAATGCGTTGATGAGCTCTTCTTTGTGTGCTTTAGCAAATCGCCGGTAACTGTTGTTAATAAAGTTTATTCGATAGTCCATAATGTGTTATTATATCATATTATAACTTGAACTAGAAAATAATCAAGATTATAATAATTAAATGCTGAAAATTAAAAGTATTTACAGCCAGGGAACAACCAAAGAAGTTGAAGATGGATTAATAATAAATCCTCCTTTTTTTGGAGTAATTGACGCCACCAGCGAACCCAGTCATTTTATTGGAAAAGGGTTAATCTTTAATGGAATGAGCAGCGGCGAGATGACAAGAAAAATAATTTTAGAAACTTTTTATTCTGCAAAAGGCAACGATTCTTTAGAAGAAGTTATTTTATTAGCAAATAAAAAATTAGTAAAACTATGGCAAGGTTCTAAAATTACTTTAAATCGTTCTGATCTTATAGGCGGCGCTGCTTTTGTTTTTGCAAAAATAAATAAGGAAAAGATAGAAATTATTCAAGGAGGAGATTGTTTTGCTCTTTGGGTAAAGAAATCTAATAAAATAGAAATTACGAGAAATCAGGTTTATTTTCATGAGCTTGAAGCTCTGAAAATAATTAGTGAACTTATGAAAAAGCATAAAGGAGATAGAAAAAAGATGTGGTTAGATCTTTATAAACCTCTTTCTCAGCTTAGATTAAGAGATAATAATAAAAAAACAAAAACCGGTTTTGCCATTTTAAATGGTCAGCCCTCTCTTAAAGAATGTTGGCAAAAAATAGAAATCCCGATTAAAAGCCTTAAACTTTTATTGCTTTTCAGTGATGGATTTGTGCCTTTTCAAAAAGAAGATGAATTAGCAAAAGAGACGATAAAATTTTATCAAAAAGGCGGATTAAATTATATCCTCAAAAAGAAAAGGGAATATGAGAAAAAAAACAGAAAAAGAAAGCTACCGAGTTTTTGACGAAGCAACTGCCATTGCTTTAGAATTTGACGAAATTAGTTAAAGGGATTATTTTAAAGCCTTATATAACAAGGGTTTTTTAGCTTATAGGCTTCTAAAATTGCTTTTCTGAGTTCTTTGTGGTTTTTTGGCAAATAACATTTCATTCCGGGTAGTTTTTTTAACCATTCTATTTCCTCGGTTTCCCACAATAGATTGTGCGAAAAGCCGAGGAATTTGTATTTTTCTGAACCCTCTACCCCTATAATTTTTACAGGGGCTTTATGCAGACAAATAGCGTTTCTTACTTGTTCGTGGATCCTAAAAGTTACAAAATTAATCATTGAATACATCCAAACAGAATAACCCTTCAAGGCAAGAGCGGCAGCCACAATTGTAGAAGTTGGCTCGGTCACTCCCAAATTCAGAACTCTAAATCTTAATTTCGGATTGTCCAAATAATTAAAGCCAACATCGCAAATGATAACTACAATGTTCGGGTCTTTTTTGGCTAATTCATCTAAAGTATCAACAAAAACCCTTCTTGGGTCTTCTTTTTTAACAATTTTACCCATCTAATTCTTTTAAAGCGTTAAGATATTCTTTT
>JASEJL010000037.1:0-6331 GCA_030016465.1 Patescibacteria group bacterium
GAGGCATAGTTTTTCATAATAGATAAGGGAGATCTCAGATGATGCTGAGTAGCCAACAAAAACTGGGTTTTTGCTCTATCTAATCTTTCAAATTCTCTTGCTAATTTCTCACTCTTTTGCCTGTTTTCTTTTTCTTGCTGATAGGCTTTCTTTTCTATCTCGTAAGCTTTTTCCACTTTTTCATACGCTTCTCTTATTTCCTTTGTTTGTTCGTCTACCTTCTCTTTAAGTCTCTTATTTAATTTTTCTAAGGCCTCGTTGGCTTTTCTTTGGGCAAAATTAGCTTGGATAATTTTGTCTGTACTTTTGTTAAAAAAGTAACCATAAACAATGACCAAGGTAAAAACAGAGATAATTAATAATTCTGAGTTTTTTCTTCCAATTAAAAAAGAAAGGGCAAGGATAAAAAGGATTAAAATCAAACTGATTATTTGATAATGCAGAAACAAACAGTGACGGAACCTCAATTCACAATACTGGCAGCGCCCATAGGGAGTATAATTAAGAGTTCTGACTAACCAGCAATTTTCGTTAAGATATCCAGGTTTTCCTATTTCTTTTTTTCCCTTTGAGATCTTTTTCCTTTTTCCATTTTTTTTTATCTTTTAAAAATCTTTTTGAAAAAAATATACATTAAAGTAGCCACGCAAAAACCAGCAAAACAAGCCAAAAATATCAAAAAAGCCATTATCAAAATGAAAATCCAGGCAAAATCAACAAATTTTCCAAAATAGAGAAATAAAAAACCAATAAAAAGAAGGGTTGCTGTCAGGCCAGAGACAAAATTTAATTCTCCTGATTCTTTCGGAATTGGTTCTGCTTTTTCTTTCAACAACCTTCTTAAAACCAGAGCGTGAAATTGATAAAGAATATCAATTTTTATAGAAAAAATCCTCAATCCCACTAAAATGCTTGCTGCCAAAACTAACCAATGATTATGAATCAAAAAAGCAATTAAAGTTAAAATTCCAGCAATAGCTCTGGAAAATCTCAAAGAGTTATCATAAATTAAACATTGTTGCATATAATCACTAAATTGACTTTTAATTTTCGACTTGAATACACATACATCAAGTTTATCTTTTAGCCATATAAATTTCCGCTTAAATACTTCAGACCACTATCAGGAAAGATAACGCAAATTCTCTTTCCCTTTTTAAGCTCTTTTGCTTTCTTTAAGGCAACATACATTACAGCCGCTGAGCTCTCACCAACTAACAATCCTTCTTTTCTTGCTAATTCTCTAGCTGTTTTTTTTACTTTTTCCATTTCTTCTTTCTTTATTTCAAAAAGCTCGTTAAAGAAATTTCTTTTGAAAATTTTGAATTTTTCTATTTCAATTGAGGAACAGAGGCCGGCAATTGAAACTCCCTGTTCTGGAACCACTCCCACAATTTTCACATCCGGTTTTTCTTTTTTCATTCTCATTGCCACACCCATTCCAGTTCCAGCAGTCCCTAAACCTAAAACGACCATATCTAAATTTTTCTTCGTTTGAATCAAAATTTCTCTAGCTGTAGTTTGATAGTGAGCCATTGGGTTCTCTTTATTATTGAATTGGTCAAAACAAACAAATTTTTGAGGTTCTTTTTCTAAGAGCTTATCTCTTAACTTTATTGCCCCTATTTCACCTTCTTTGGCGGGAGTCAAAATCAATTCGGCACCAAAGGCTTGAATAATTTTTCTTCTCTCTTTGCTTTCTGATTCTGGCATTATAATTTTTACTTTGTAACCGTAAATAGCGCCCAACATCGCCAATGCTATTCCTGTATTGCCGGAGGTAGCTTCCAAGATCGTTTTTCCTTTTATTTTTGATTTTTTTTCTGCCTTTTTTAACATATAAAAAACCATCCTATCTTTTACTGACCCACCGATATTAAACCATTCGAGCTTTGCCAAAATTTCAGCATCTTTCTTGCCGACCAATTTATTAATTTTGACCATCGGCGTTTGACCAATTAGTTCTGTGATGTTTTTTGCTACTTTCATTGTTCTTAATTTTATTGCTTATTGCTCATATTTAGCAACATCTGATTTTATTTTATTTACTAATTTCCAAAGGCTATTTGCCCGAATAGGTGAGAAATCTTCTCTCAACCCTATTTTATCAATAAAATAAAGATCAGCATTTTTAATATCTGCTGGTTTCTGACCGGACAGAACCTTTATTAACAAAGCAATAATCCCTCTTATTATAGTAGAACTACTATCAATATCATAGAAGACCTTTCCATCTTTAAATGTGGAGTGGAACCATGTCTTTACCTGACAAGCTTTGATAAGATTGTCTTCTGTTTTATATTTTGAATCAATCGGTGGTAACTCTTTTCCTAATTTAATCAACTCATTGTCTCTATCCATCCAGTTGTCAAAATTTTTGAATTCATTAATAATTTCTTCCTGTGCTTCTTGGATATTCATTTTACTTAAACATTTTTTGAATTTTCTTTAATGCCTCACAAAAATAATCTATTTCCTCAAAAGTGTTATAGAAAGCCAAAGATGCTCTAACAGAACCTTCAACTTTGTAATGATCCCAAAGAGGTTGCGTGCAATGGTGGCCGACGCGCACCGCAATACTCATTTTATCTAAAAACATTCCAACATCATACGAATGAATGTTGTCCAATAAAAAAGAAAAAATACAAGTTTTGTTTTCTGCCCTACCATATAATCTTAAACCATCTGTAGCTATAAGCTTGGTTGTCCCATAATCCAATATTTTTTTTCATAATTATGGATATTCTCTAACCCGATGTTATTTAAATAATCAAGGGCAACGCCTAGGCCAATAGCACCAATATAGTTAGGGGTACCGGCCTCAAATTTAAAAGGCAACTCATCGTATGTGGTATGCTCAAATGTTACCCGGTCGATCATATCTCCGCCACCTTGGTATGGAGGCATCTCCTGCAACCAGCGCTCCTTTCCATATAAAACCCCTATTCCGGTAGGTCCATATATTTTATGTCCGGAAAAAGCATAAAAGTCGCAATCTATATCCTGAACATCAACATTTTGGTGTTGGATTGCCTGGGCCCCATCTATCAAAACAGGAATGTTATTTTTATGAGCAATGGCTACAATTTCTTTAACAGGATTAATGGTGCCAAGGGAATTTGATACATGAACAATGGCTACTAACTTTGTTCTGGAATTAATTAATTTTTTATATTCATCCAATAACAATTCACCATTATCATTAAAAGGAATTACCCTCAGATGAGCACCTTTTCTTTTTGTCATCATCTGCCAGGGAACAATATTGCTATGATGTTCCATTTCAGATACAATAATCTCATCGTTCTCTCTTACATATACCTCTCCGAAAGAATAGGCCACCGTATTGATGGAATCCGTAGTGCCCCTGGTAAAGATTATTTCATGTGAAAACCTAACATTCAAATAATTTTGAACTTTTTTCTGGCCAATTCATACATTTCAGTCATTTGGTCGCTTAGATAACGAACCCCCTTGTGAACATTGCTATTATGCTCAGAGTATAATTTATTTATAATATCTATAACAACTTGAGGTTTTTGGGTGGTTGCAGCATTATCAAAATAAATAAGGGGTTTTCCATAAATCTTCTGGTTAAGTACCGGAAAATCATTTCTGACTTTCTTTACATCAAAAGGAGATATTTTATTAGTGTTTTTTGTCTCATTCATATCTTTAATTCTACTATTTTCAATTCTACTATTTTCAATTTTTTTGCCAACATCGCAGTGGCTTCCAGAATTTTATGCCAATGTTTATCTTCATTGTCATAATAACTAAAAGTACAAGTTGAAATATTTCTGAATTCTGTTTTTAATAAAAGTTTTTTCAAAAATTTTGTAGTTATATTGGAAGAACTGTTTGAATCTGCCTTATCAAATTATCAAAAGATATTTATATTTTGATTATAATTAATGATTCAAGAAAAACAAGCTCATAAATAAAATAAGGCGTCTTAGTTTGGCATCATACATTGTCAAAACTTTAGTACTTTGCTATATTATACTTGTGATGGTTAATAACTCTTCAAATTTTGAGTTACCGGAAAAACTACCACCTCAATCATTGGAAGCAGAAAAATCGCTTCTGGGATGCTTAATGTTAGATAAAAATGCCATTATCAAGGTGGCAGATTTTTTAGGGCCGAAGGATTTTTATCGAAGAATTCACCAAGAAATTTATCAGGCCTGCCAGGAACTTTTTGAAAAAGGCGAGCCAATTGACTTGCTAAGTGTTTCTAACCGATTGAAAGAAAAAAATCTACTTGAGGAAATCGGCGGAAATAGTTATTTAACCGAATTAATAAATTCGGTTGCTACTCCCAGTCATGTTTTCCATTATGCCAAAATTATCCAGCGCAAAAGAGTTCTCCGCGATTTAATTGAGGCCTCTCAGGAAATCGGCCTTTTAGGTTACAAAGAACAAGAAGATGTGGATAGTTTACTTGACCAGGCGGAAAAAAGAATTTTTAGCATTGCCCAAAAAAGTTTAACCCAAAATTTCGTCCCGGTCAAAGATAGCTTAGAAGAGGCTTTTGAGAGGATTGATAGATTATCAAAAAAAGAAGTTGGTCTTCGTGGTCTGGCCACTGGCTTTACTGATTTGGATAATATTCTGGCCGGTTTTCAGAAATCCGATTTAATAATTCTAGCTTCAAGGCCAACACTTGGCAAAAGCAGCCTGGCCATTAATTTCGCTGCCAACATTGCCATCAATGAAAAGATACCGGTAGGGATATTCTCTCTGGAGATGTCCCGAGACCAGATAGTTGATAGATTAATTTCTTCTGTCTCGGGAGTAGATTTATGGAGATTAAGGACGGGCAGGTTATCTGACCAGGGCGAGGACAACGATTTCACTCAGATTCGGGAAGCCCTGGGAATTTTATCAGAAGCGCCAATTTATATTAACGATGCCGCTTCACCAACCGTATTACAGATGAAGGCAATGTGTCGGAGATTGCAGGCGGAAAACGGCCTGGGATTAGTAATTATTGACTATTTGCAATTGATGGAACCCTTAAACCCTGATACCAGCCCGGTTCAACAAGTTTCAGAGAATTCCCGGGCTTTAAAAGCCCTGGCCAGAGAACTCAATATTCCGGTTTTAGTAATCTCGCAATTATCAAGGGCAGTTGAAATGAGGTCACCCCAGATTCCCAGATTGGCTGATTTAAGACAATCGGGCACGATTGAGCAGGATGCCGATGTAGTTTTATTTATATATAGAGAAGATCGCGTCCGGCCAGAAAGTCAAAGAAAAGGAATTGCCGACATCATTATCGCCAAACACCGTAATGGCCCGGTGGGAAGAGTGGAACTATTTTTTGATGAGAGACGGGTAACTTTTAGGAATTTAGAGAAAGGATATGAAGCTGAATAAAATTTCCAATTTCTAATTTCTAATTTCTAATTGTGTATTCCCCTACTATTCAAAAACTCATTGATTTATTTTCAAAGTTTCCGACGGTCGGGCCCCGAACTGCTGCCCGATTTGTGTTTTATTTAATGCAAAAATCAAAAGAAGAAATTGAAGAATTAATAAACTCAATTTCCAATTTGAAAAAAAATGTTAAAATTTGCCCTCTCTGTTTTAACTCTTTCGAAGGAGAAGGCGAATTTTGTCAGATTTGTTCTCATCCATCCCGAGATAAAAGTTTACTCTGTATTGTTGCCAACGAAATCGATTTGCAGGCCCTTGAAAAAACCAAAAAATATCAAGGCTTTTATTTTATTTTAGGCGGAACGGTCTCCCGACTCAGAAAAGCTGATATTGAAAAACTAAGAATTAAGGAATTACAAGAACGGATAAAAAATCAGCCGAAAATCAAAGAAATTATTCTAGCTTTCAACTCGACGCCAGAAGGCGAAGCCACTACCTTATATTTAGAAAGATTACTCAGACCCTTAAATAAAAAAATTACCCGGCTTGGCCGGGGATTGCCAGTGGGTGGCGAATTAGAATATGCTGACGAAGAAACCTTAGCTTCAGCTTTAGAAGGTAGAAAATAAAAGTCTTCACTATTGGTGCTGAAAAATTCCTTTTTTCCAATTGACAAATTTCTTCGTCCGCTGGAAAAAAAGAAAGGAAGGGAAGGTTGACAGTAATTTTTGAAATGATATCCTTAAATTAGGAATATGGCTGAGGTAAATGTTAAACAATTAAAACAATTAAAAGATGATATTTGTCGACACTTTGATGTTGTGGCGGAAGATATTAAAGACAAAATAGAAACTGTTAGTGAGCAAGTAGCAACAAATACTGAAAAGATAACTTTACTACAGGATCAGGTAGCAACAAATACTGAAAAGATAACTCTACTACAGGATCA
>JASEJL010000037.1:6431-8242 GCA_030016465.1 Patescibacteria group bacterium
TAACTCTACTACAGGATCAGGTAGCAACAAATACTGAGAAGATAACTCTACTACAGGATCAGGTAGCAACAAATACTGAAAAGATAACTCTACTACAGGATCAGGTAGCAACAAATACTGAGAAGATAACTCTACTACAAGAAGATGTATCCACAGTTAAAGAAGGTGTAACTCAAGTCAAAGATACTCTCGAAGTTATTAAACTCGATATTGAATTCATCAAAAACGAACTTAAACAAAAAGTCTCTCGTGATGAATTTGCCGTCCTGGAAAAAAGGGTGAGTATGCTTGAAGCAAAATTAAATAAATAAGAACCCTCTTTTTCTATCAACAGCTAAATTTCTTGCTGTTTTTTATTTTCGCGGAGTCCTGAAGGACGAAACCTCAATCCAGTTGCTGAAGGCAACTTGTACAGGGTTGTATTAGGGGGGCAAGAGTTATGCAAAAAAACAGAGATCGGGTCTCTGTTAATTTATTTGGTTTCGATTTTTAGAATCTCGACCTCTGTAAATGGCTGTCGGTGGCCCTTTTTTACTTTGTAGCGGGTTTTTGGCTTGTATTTAAAAACAATTGTTTTTTTACCTTTGGCGTGCTTTAAAACTTTGCCAATTACTTTAGCTTCCTTAACTAAAGGAGTTCCAATTTCCAGTTTTTTGCCTTTTTCCAATAATAAAACTTCATCAAAAACGATTTCTTCACCTTCTTTTTTTTCTATTTTTTCAATTTTTATTTTTTGACCCGGTGAAACAAGATATTGCTTACCACCGGTCTTAATAATTGCTAACATAGAATTGCTTATTTCAATTTTTTGGGTTCTTCAATTTGGGTTAACTTTTCTACCCTCTCGGTAAATAAACCTAATCTTTTTTCTGAAATTTCATAAGAAGAAGTAGCGTTTTTCAAATGATTACCCAGTTTTCTAAAATCCTCCATTAGTTTTTCAGCGTCCATTTGAATCCGACTTAATTTTTTTAAAATTTCCTGGGTTCGTCTGGAAATCTGAGTGTCTTTAAACCAGTGTTGAATAGTCCTTAAAGTTAAATAAATGGTATTGGGCGAAGTTAAAATAATTTTTTTTCTCCGAGCATAATCCCCGATATCTTCCTTTCTTAAATTAAAAAGTATCTCATGAAAAATTGCTTCAGCTGGAATATACATTAGAGCATAATCAACAGTGTTTTCCGAAGGTAAAATATATTTTGAGGCAATTTTATCAATGTTTAGTTTTATATCCTGAATAAATTTTTTCTGAAAAAACATTTTTTCTTCTTCGGTCTCTACCTCTAACATTTTTTCAAAATTATCAGAAAAGAATTTGGCATCGATTGGCAGCAATTTTTTATTAGGAAGCTTTAAAACAAACTCCACTGTTTCGCCAGAAGAAAAAGTGAAATTAGGTATATAAAGCTCTTTGGGAAAATACTCGCTCAAAATATGTTCTAAAGATGCCTCTCCCCACTCCCCTCTTAATTTTGGAGTTTTGAAAATTTCTTGAAAAGAAGAAATCCCTTTGACTTCTTCTTGAAGTTGGCTCAATTGTTCTCGCATTTGAACCGTCTCTCTGGTAAAAGAAGAAATTTGCTGATGCATTGCTTGAGATGTTCCGTCAACACTACCTTTAATCTCAAGCACCAAATCTGTCACCCGCCTTTCCAAATCCTTTATTGCGCTTGACTGCCTTTCATCAGTTTTTGATTTTCTAATCAAATAAAACAAAATCAGCCCTCCAATAATTACCAGAAAAATTATTAAAATCAAAGAAATCTCAGTCATTAAAATAGTTTAACACTCCTCAAATCCTCTGACAAGTA
>JASEJL010000038.1 GCA_030016465.1 Patescibacteria group bacterium
CCAAAAATGAATATAAGTTAATAGCTGAGTGCCGAGCCATAGCGAGAGGCAAGGCAGTTTAGTTATCCACTTGAAAAATCTTGACTGGCAGTATATATTGAATATAGCTGAAGGAATTTTCTGCCTCGGCGCGCGAAGCGCGCCGCGCTTCGCGCGCCGAGGCAAGGCAGGTAGTCACAGCAATTTTGCTGTATTCTTTCTAAACTGCCAAAGAACCGGAAAAATATCTCCCTTGTCAAAATTGCAAAACAATTTGATTCAGGGTCAGCCTAAACCATATTTTTGAGAACAAAAGAAAATTTTTCATAAAAATATATTCTATTATGAACCAAGAAAACAATAAGAATGGAATAGATTTAAGTAAAAGCCTGAGTGAATCTATTACTAAATCTCAAGGTGAGCAATGGCCTTCTGGGCCTTATGTTTCTCCGACTGCTCCCAAAATCGTTCAGTGGCTGATTAAATATTCGGGTGGCCTAATAAAAAATGAAAAACAGGCAACATATGTTCTTTTGGGATTTGTAGTATTGGCGATTATCGTTTCACTATTTTTACTTTTTGGTGGAGAGAAGACAGTAAAATTTGAGGTACCCCCTTTAGAAACACCACCTATGCCATGACATATAATTTAACAAAATTAAGAAATATTTTTAAACCCAGTAATCGAGGTTTTACTCTTATAGAACTTCTAGTGGTTATTGCTATCATCAGTCTTTTGGCTAGTGTTGTTCTGGTGAACTTACAAGGGGCTAAAGCGAAGGCAAGAGACAGCATTAGAAAACAAGATTTGAGAACTATTCAAATGGCTCTTGAACTATACCATATTAGCTATGGAAAATATCCGCCAGAAGGTCATTGGTGTGATTCAAGTATTGGGACCCAAAGCACATCCGGTTGTCCGGTAAAACCTCCTCAATCTGATTGGGGAGCAACCAGTGACCTGCGTATTTTAATTACAGAGGGACTTCTTGGCTCTCTACCAAAAGACCCAATTAACAACTCTGACTATTATTATTGGTACGAACCTGATACTGAAGGACAAGGAACTCCTCCCTGCCCAGTGAATAGCTGTAGATGGGAATTGTGCGCTAAGTTGGAAGGATCAGGAACGACTTACTGTGTGTACAGCGCAAACCGATAACTTTAGAATAGTGAATATTAATTTATTGTCAAAGAAAAACTTGAAATTGTTAAAAAATGCAGCAAAGCCGCCACGACTACCTACCCTGCCTCGGCGCGCTTCGCGCGCCGAGGTAAAAAAAATTTGTTCGAACTATATTCAAATACACCGCCAATTAGAGCAGTATGTTTTAAACAAAATTCGAACTTATTTTCAGCAAAATCTTGTTGTATAGGAATTTCAATAATTCCTATATAATAAACCCGCTCTAATTTTAACATCTCAAAAGGATAAAAATATCACAAACGCTATAAGCATTATTTAACCTTAGCAACACAGAGGCCAAAATAGTAGGCCAGAGCCAGCTGACTGAATGAGTGAGTTGTCAAAGAAATACCTTGCAAAATTAGAGCAAAATATCGCAAAATTTTCTAAAAGAAAATTTTGCCTAGGTGCCCGTCTTGTATAATAATAAAATAAAAGAAACATGTTAGATAAAAAACAACGTTATCTTCAGATTGCCTTGAATAGTACTTTGAACGAAGCGAGGAGCATTATTAATCAAATTCCTTTAGATAAAAGAATTATTATTGAAGTTGGCACGCCTTTGATTAAAACCTATGGGATAAGAGGGATTAGGGATATAGGGCTTTGGTGGATGCAGAGAGTTTTGGCTTATAATCAGGAAGACTCAAGGACTTTTCATAGTGATTCTCTTTCACCTCTATTAATAAAATATTTTGAGAAAAGAAAGATTGAAAAGCAAAAAAGAGAATTTAGAGAAAAAAAAGAGATTAGCTTTGCTCCTTATATTGTTGCTGATTTAAAATGTATGGATAGGGGAGTAAGAGAAGTAGAAATTGCCATAGAAGGAGGAGCTAATGCTGCTACTATTCTTGGACAAGCGCCAATTGAAACTTTAGATAGCTTCATTGAAAAATGCCAGGAATATAACTTAGATTCAATGATTGATATGATGAACGTAGAATTTCCCTTGCAAGTCCTCCGCCAGTTAAAAAAACTGCCTCAAGTAGTAATTCTACATAGAGGAGTGGATGAGGAAGCATTTAATCCCGAAGAAGAAATTCCTTTTCACGAGATTCAAAGAATTAAAAGCAATTATGATATTATGGTTGCTATTGCCGGCGGAGATACTTTTCAGGAAGTTCAGAGGGCCGTATTTAACGATGCTGATATTGTAGTGGTTTGGAAGTCATTTTACAAAAGCACAACCCAAACAGTAGAATTAGCTGAAGAATTTTTAAAAGAAATTAGATAAAAACATTAAAATAAAAAAGGTCGAGTTCTAATCAAATTAATTATTAGAAATAACTAATTATCTATGATTATTGTCTATATAATAATAATAATAGGAGTTCTAATTCTTTGGTTTATTAGTGGTCTAAGGGTAGTTAATCAATATGAAAGAGGGGTAGTTTTAACTTTAGGAAAATATACTGGGACCTATATGCCCGGCTTGCACTGGATTTTAGTTGGTATTCAGAGAATGATTATGGTAGATATGAGAATTACCACCGTTGACATTCCTCGTCAAGAAGCAATAACTAAGGATAATGTACCGGTGGGCATAAATACTGTTGTCTACTTTAAGGTGACAAGAGCAGAAGATGCAGTATTGAAAATTGAAAATTATTCCTACGCAACTTCTCAGTATGCTTTAGCCGCTATGCGAGATGTTGTTGGTGGAGTTGAGCTTGATAACTTACTTACCGAGAGAGAAAGAATTGCTGAAGAAATTAAAAAAATAGTTGATGTGGAAACTGATTCTTGGGGGATTAAGGTTACTGCAATAAAAATGCAGGATATTGAACTTCCTGCTGGCATGAAACGTGCTATGGCAGCTCAGGCAGAAACAGAAAGAGAGAAGCGAGCCATTATTATTAAAGCTGAAGGAGAATTAAAAGCTGCAGAGAATTTACAGAAAGCAGCAGAACTTTTAGGAGCTGTTCCCGGCGCTTTGTCTCTAAGAACCTTAGAAACCATTGAAAAGCTTCAACCAGACCCATCAAAGACAATAATTTTTGCTTTACCAGTAGAAATTCTGGAAGGATTGAAATCTATAGCTACTTTAAAAAAAGAGAAAAATAAGGATTATAATATATAAGGAAGAAGGCTGGTTGAATCAATTAAACCAATCTAAGATTTATTATGATGAAATTGCACCTAAGCAAAATTTTCTTTTAGAAAATTTTGCAATATTTTGCTCTAATTTTGGAAAGTATTTTCTTTGACAACACATTCAGTCAGTTAGCTGGCTCTAAGCACTATTTTGCTCTCTGTGTTGCCAAGGTTAAATAATGCTTAGTAGTTTGTGATGTTTTTATCTTTTTTTGACATGGTAAAATTAGAGCTGCTTTTATATATAGGAATTATTGAAATTTCTATTTGATACAGACTCTATGCTCATATTTTGGATAATCGTATTTATTGTCTCACTCACGGTTTTGGTAAAGGGTGCCGATTTGCTTATTGCCAGTGCAGAAAAAATTGGCCTTGCTGTTGGTTTATCGCCCTTTATTGTTGGCGTTACGATAGTTGGCTTGGGTACTTCTTTTCCAGAGCTTATTTCCTCTTTTGTTGCTGTGTTTAAGGGGGTAACCGACGTGGTCGCTTCCACTGCGATAGGTTCCAATATTGCGAACATCCTGCTTATTGGTGGTATTTCTGCTGTCATTGGTAAAAGGTTAACAGTTACAAAAAGTCTGATAGATTTGGACCTGCCGCTTCTTGCTATTGGTACCGTTTTACTTTTGGGCATTGTTTGGGATAAACAAATTACTTTTGGCGAATCTCTTTTAATGGTTGTTACCTACGGCGTTTATCTCTTGTATACCGTTTTGCATAAAGACACGGAAGAGACAGAAGAAATTTTCGAAGTTTTGCCTTCGCGCGAAGAGAAAAGAAAACATATTTCTGCCCACAAAAAAGAATTTGCCGTCCGTCCCAAACTTGCCACAAAAGATTTTGTTATGCTTATTGTGGCTATTATCGCATTATCTTTCGGCGCAAAATATCTCATTGATGCGTTGATTAACCTATCGGCAATATTGAATGTCGCAACCAGCGTTATCGCGATAACCGCTGTTGCCATGGGCACTTCTTTACCTGAATTAGTTGTTAGCGCAAAAGCGGCCCGAGAGAGAAAATCGGAAGTCGCGCTTGGAAATATTTTTGGTTCTAATGTTTTTAATAGTTTAATTGTCATAGGCCTTCCGGGATTATTCAGTAGATTGGCGCTAGACAGTCAAACTTTCGCTGTCGGTGTGCCGACTATGGCTTTTGCAACATTGCTTTTCGTTATTTCCGGCATATCCAGAAGAATCCATATATGGGAAGGTGCGTTTTACCTCTCTGTCTATATTCTTTTCATCGCAAAAGTTTTCAATTGGTTTTAATGCCACCAAAGAAAAATTGAAAATTGTTAGTTTTCGCGGCAGAACCGCGTTTGTCTGTCCATTCATTCCGAACCACACAGAGTACGGCGAGGAACAAAGCAAGTTCGAGCTATTTAGATGTAAGAATTCCGAGCATTGTTTACACTTTTTTCTTAAAAGCATCTAAAAAGGAAGGGTGGAATGTGAACAACAGCTGGCAAATCCTACATTATGAAAATTGTTAAAGATAAAATTACAATTGGAGAGCTTAAAGAAATGGCTAAAGAAATGTTTGGTAACTTAGTTAAAGTGGTAGTTGATGTTGAAAAAGAGATTATAGCTGTAAATGGCGAGCTTCATTCTGATGAAGAGGAATTGTTGATTGAAAATAGTTCTAAACCAAAAAATCTCTGGGGGATTAATATTTATCCCGAAATAAAAGATGAAAATTGGATTGAGTTTGATTCAGTGATTAATTTAAAACCTCATTTTGGAAATAGAACTAGAGGAATAGATGATCCTAAAATAAGGAAAAAAATAATTAAAATTGTTAATAAGTTAGTAGCTCGATGAAGCTTCACTTCATCTCTTGCTTTGCTTTTGTGTTTCGCAAAAGTTTAGCAGAAAAATGAGTTACCGAAGTTTAAAATTTAAAAAAAGGTGGCAGAAATTATCTTTTTTTGAACAGATGGCTAATATTGGCAGTGAGATTCAAAGGACAATTAATTGGCGGAAAAAAAATCTGGAATATAGTAAATTGGCTTTTGAGAGAGCCTTAGAGCTGATTGATTTGACCATTACTGATAAAAAAAATCAGAAGCGAGGAAGATTAAAAGAGCTTTTGAGAACAAGAGAACTTTTAGTTGATTATTTTTGTTTTGATAATATTTATAAAACCAGTGATAAAATTTGGCAGAATTATTTTCTTGCCTTTAATTACGCAACCAGAATATGTTAAATCTTTTTAAGAAAAAAGAAAAAGAGCCAGAGAATTTGGAGGAGATTTTATCACAGTTCAAAGATTTGAAAAAAAACTTTGAGAGAATTTCCCAAGAGCTGGAGAGTTTGAAAAACCAAAACAAATTCAATATTCAGAAAGTCGGGATAGTCAGATTTAATCCTTTTAGAGAAATTGGTGGCGACCAGAGTTTTTCAATCGTCTTTTTGGACGGCACCGATTCTGGAGCGGTCATTACCAGTTTATATACTAGAACTGGTAACCGGGTTTATGGAAAGCCAATAAAAAATGGTCAGTCAGAATATTTATTATCAGAAGAAGAAAAAAAAGCAATAAACAAAGCAAAATATGAAAACTATAAATCAAAAACCGAGCGAGGCGGAGACGAGCGAGATGGAGATGAGCGAGGTGGGAGATGAAACGAAGTCTCAGCGACCTCTATTTCAAAAGCCGCCGGTGGTGGTGGTTCTGGGTCATGTGGATAGCGGCAAGACAAGCATTCTCAACACTATTCGCAAGCTTCAATTCACCGGAGAGAAACCTGGCGGAGCTATTACTCAGCATATCGGCGCTTATCAGATTAAAAAGGACAGTAAAGAGATTACTTTTATCGATACCCCCGGCCACGAGGCGTTTTCAGCAATGCGTTCTCGGGGAGCCAAAGTAGCTGATATTGCCATTTTAGTAATTGATGCTGCTGAAGGAGTTCAGCCTCAGACCAGGGAAGCACTTTCTCATATCAAGAAAGCTCAAATTCCCTTCATTGTTGTCCTAAATAAAATTGATAAACCAGAGGCCAATTCAGAAAAAGTGAAACGGGAACTCCAAAAGGAGGAGATTTTAGTTGAGGATCTAGGAGGGAAAATTCCCGCAATTGAGGTCTCGGCAAAAACTGGTCAGGGAATTGATGAGCTTTTGGAGTTAATTTCGTTAGTAGCCGAAATGGAAAATTTGAGGGCTGATATTCAAAAACCTGGCGAAGGCGTGGTTATTGAATCTTATTTGGATAGCCAAAGAGGTCCAACCGCTACTTTAATTTTAAACCAAGGAATTTTGAAAATCGCTGATATTGTCGGAACCCCAACTACCCTTGGGAAAGTTAAAATTTTAGAAAACTTTCAGGGTAAATCCGTTGAGAAAATTTTACCGGCAGATCCGGCTATTGTCATTGGTTTTGAAGCAGTTCCAAAAGTAGGAGAGAATTTTAAAGTTTTCCCTGATTATGAAAGCGCTAGAAAACATCTTGAAGTTAAAAAAAAGAAGGAAGTCCCAGCGGTGCTGGAAATCAGATCTGAACAAAAAGTTTTAAATTTAATTTTAAAAGCCGATGTTTTGGGGTCAATTGAGGCAATTGAAGAAGTCTTAAAGGAATTACCTCAGGAAAAGGTAATTTTAAGAATTTTAAAATCAGAAGTGGGAGAAATTAATGAATCGGATATTAAATTGGCAAGAAGCGGCCGGGCGGTAATTTTAGGTTTTCGGGTAAAAAGCAATCTGGCGGCAAAACAATTGGCCAAAAGAGAGAAAATAAAAATAATGAATTTTGAAATAATTTATGATTTGGTTGAAGGAGTTAGAAATTTTATGGAAAAAATTGTGACACCCACAGTTGTCAGAGAGGAATTAGGAAAAGTGAAAGTTTTAGCCATTTTCTTGACTGAGAAAAATCGTCAAATTGTTGGTGGAAAAGTAATTGAAGGAGAAGTGAGAAAAGGAGCTCAAATTAAAGTTTTTAAAGGTGAGGAACTTGTTGGTCAGGGCAAATTGATTAATCTCCAGAAAAATAAAAAAGACATTGAAAAAATAGGCAAAGGCGAAGAATGCGGTATCCTTTTTGAAGGAGATACCAGAATTGAAGAAGGTGACATATTAGTGGTTTATACAGAAGAAAGGAGAAGGGGAGAATTATAGATTAGAGATTTAAATTATAAGATTTAAGTTATGCGGATAAAAGATACTTTAACTTTAACCTTTAATCTAAAATCTACGTGTCTAACAAGCGCATTCCAAGAGTAAATGCCTTAATCAAACGAGAATTAAGTCAGTTTCTCTTAAAAGAGATTGAGTTTCCTCAGGATGTTTTGGTGACCATAACCAGGGTTGAGACCTCGCCTAATTTAATAGAAAGCAATGTCTGGATTTCTGTTTTTCCTGTGGAAAAATTAAAAAGAATTCTGGAAATTTTAAACAAAAATATCTATTTTCTGCAGCAAAAATTAAATAAAAGATTAAAAATGAGACCGATTCCCAGAATAAAATTTTTAGAAGAAAGAAAAACAGAGGAAGCCGGCAAAATTGAAGAGATTTTAGAAAAATTGAAAAAAGGAGAAAAATGAGATAGAATAGAGTAGAAATATGGCCAGGTAGCCAAGAAGCTAAGGCGACGCTCTGCAAAAGCGTTATACGCGAGTGCAAATCTCGCCCTGGCCTTAAAATTTTGCCGCGGTGCTGGAATTGGTTTACAGGCACGGCTTAAAACCGTGTGGAGTTTTACTCCGTGTGGGTTCGAGTCCCACCCGCGGCACAATTTCATAAGCGGATTGCCTATCAATATCAAAAAGAAAAGTGCTACCTATTCAAATTGGTCACCAAGAAAGAGGCAAAATTTTCTTTTAGAAAATTTTGAGATATTTTGCTCTAATTTTACGAGGTATTTCTTTGGCGACACATTCATTCATTCAGTTAGCTAGCTATAAGCACTATTTTGCTCTCTGTGTTGCCAAGG
>JASEJL010000039.1 GCA_030016465.1 Patescibacteria group bacterium
AAAGAAATCTCAGTCATTAAAATAGTTTAACACTCCTCAAATCCTCTGACAAGTAGTTGTGATACTTGACAGAGGTTTTCAAAACGATAAACTAAAATTAGAAATATGGCTGAAGATATTAAAAAAATTTTAGAAGAATATAAAGAAGAGATCAAACAACATTTTAATGAAAAGACAGAAGAAACTAAGCGACATTTTGATATCATGGCCGATGATTTGAAGGACCAAGTTAAGATTGTGGCCGAACAGATTGCGACCAACAGTAAAGACATTACGGTGATTAAAAAAAATGTCTCTGGTATAAACGAAACTCTTGAGATAATCAAGTTAGACATTGAATTCATTAAGAATGAACTGAAACAGAAAGTTGGCCATGATGAATTTGCTGCTTTGGAAAGAAGAGTGGCAATGCTCGAAGCAAAACAAAAATAATCTTCGCTATTCTTAAAACTCTCTTTAGCCAGTCCATCTGGCTATTTTTTTGATTTTTTTAAGACTTATTCCTTTTTAGAAACTTCAAATAATTGAAATCTCTAAAAAAGATATGTTAGGGCAAAAATTAAATTTCCGAAGCTTTATATTTGGTTAAAATTTCAACTAAAACAAAGATTATATAAAGAGAAAGTAAAAAGAGGGCTTCTTTTTTGGTGATTTTTTGACCAGTTCTAACAAAAAAGAAGAAAAACAATGCTGAAATTATCAAAAAAAATCTGGCAATTAAAAGAGGAGAAGGATCTAAAATTTTAATTGGAGAAATCAAAGCCACAATTCCCAAAACCAGGGTGGCTGGCACGATAACTGATCCCATCAAATCTCCCAAAATCATCCAGGTCTTTTCTTTTCTGGCTGAAGCTATGGCAAAATAAACTTCTGGCAAAGCTGAACCCAAACCAGTAATTAAAATTCCAATTAAAATTATTGAAACATTAAAATTTTGAGCAAAAAATTGGGCCGAACTAACAATTCCTTGAGCCGCCCCTACTAAAAGGATTATTCCCAAAATTACTTTTCCTAAATCTTTTAAAAAAACTTTAAATTCTTTAATAATTGAATCTTTATGCTCTTCATAAATTCTAGTAAATCTCTCTCTTTTTGAAAAAAGCCAGGAACAATAAAATAAAAATAAAATAATTAATAATACCCCATCGACTCTGGAAAGACTTCCATCTAAAATTAAAATCAGAGGCAAAATGGCAGCTATCATTGTAAAAACTGAAGTTGTCTGCACTGTTTTACTTTCGGCTGGTAATTCTTTTTTGCTGATTAAAACCGCCAAAGCTACCGCTATTGTTAAAGCGACAATATTATTGCCAGCCACATCACCAAAAGAAAATTCGGGAATTTGAATTAGAGCTGAAGTAATACCGATAAAGAGATTGGGTAGAGAAGCAGCAAAAGCCATGACAAAAAAGGCAACTACAAACTCTCGCCAGCCTAAAAATCTGGCTATTCTCATTAAACCTCCAACTACCCACTCGCCAGAAAAATAAAGTATGATACAAGAAATTATAAAAATAAAGATGTAAAACCAAGACATAATTGACTATAACCTATGACTATGACATAAATGTTATCGTCATTGTTATTATCACCGTCATTTACTAAACTTAATCCCTAATAACCTTCTTTTACAATTTTAGTATAGCAAATAGTAATTTTTAAGAAAAAAAGATGTGCACATAGCAGAATTTTTTTATTCGGGTATTTGGGTAATTTATGTAATTTATGCTTGCTTTTGGTGAAATTCCTGAATAATCACTTAATCTGGTTCAGTAAACCGTATTTGGACATTATTCTCTGGAGTTTTTTTTGCGGTTAATTAGCCAGTTTCATCTTTTTTAATTCAGCTGTTACTGAACAGTAACCCTAGTAAGAGAACTTTAATTAGATTTTATCAATTTCACCCTTAACTTCCAAATCTTCTGTTTCTTTTTCTTCTGACCGGGGATCATTGAACTAAGTAATAGACAGTGTTCTGCTTAAGATTCAGCAATGGGTATTTTTTGAAAGGACAACCTGGTGTTAGTGTTCTCTTTTGAAAAAGCAGCTTTTTCAGAGGTTAAGTTTCTGACGAGCTTTTTTAAAAAATTAATCTTTCAATGGTTTGTTTGCTAATTATCTGCTCTAATTTGGTTATTTGCTTTGCTTGATTGTTGTTGCTTTTAAAGTCCTCAAAGATTTTCTGGAGATTTTCTTGGAACTGTTGGCATCATTTGGCAAATAGATTAAGGCTGATAGCATTCTTCCTGCAGATTTCAGCCTGAGATTTACTTCCTTTCAGACATTCCAGGACTACTTGTGATTTAAACTGACTGGTAAATTTTCTTTTTGGTTCTTTGTTCTCTATATGCTTCTATTTTACCACCTAAATCTTATCTTAGCCAACTGTCCAAATTTTGGGACTCAGTCCACTCAATATTTTCGGTTAGAAATTAAATGATTTAACCAATATCCTTTGGTTAATTTTAGATGATTTAATACGAGGTTTTTGAAAAATTTAAATAATTTGATAGAATAGAAGAATATGCTGAAAGTCTACAATACATTATCACGGAAAAAAGAGGTTTTCCTACCGATGACCCCTCGATTGGTTCAGGGCAAGAAAAAAGTAAATCTTTTCGTCTGTGGTCCCACTACTTATGACTTCTCCCATATCGGACATGCCCGAACCTATATTGTTTTTGATATGGTTGCAAAATATTTGAGAGAAAAAGAGTATAATGTTTTTTATTTACAGAATATTACCGATGTTGATGATAAAATTATAAATCGAGCGATTAAAGAAAGGGTTTTCTGGAAAGATTTAAGTAGAAAATTTGAAAGAGAATATTTAAAAGATATAAAAGCTCTGAATATAAATAGTGTCACCAAATATGCCCGAGCGACTGATCACATTAAAGAAATTATCAGCCAGGTGGAAAGGCTTTTGAAAAAAGGGTTTGCCTATCAAATAAAAGATGGAATTTATTATGACATTTCAAAATTCAAAGATTATGGAAAGTTATCGAAAAGAACAGTTTCAATGGCAGAAGATGCTGTGTCCAGAATTGATGAAGCCAAAGAGAAAAGAAATAAAGGAGATTTTTGCTTGTGGAAGTTTGTGGTATCAGAACGGCAAAAATCAGGGAAAAAATTTTTAAGAATGCCTTCTTGGCCAAGTCCTTGGGGAGCTGGTCGGCCAGGCTGGCACATTGAGGATACCGCCATCACTGAAAAGTATTTTGGTCCCCAATATGATATTCATGGCGGAGCCAGAGATTTGATTTTTCCTCACCATGAGGCTGAAATTGCCCAGATGGAAGCAATATCCAATAAATCACCGATGGTAAAATATTGGCTTCATACTGGCCTTTTAACTGTTTTTGGAGCAAAAATGTCGAAATCTCTGAAGAATTTCATTACTATAAAAGATTTTTTAAAAAAACATTCTGCCCGAATTTTGCGCCTTTTTGTTCTTAAAACTCATTACCACTCCCCTATCGATTACAGTGAAAAGGAAATTGAGCAGGTTAAAAGCCAATTAGAAAGGATTGATGAATTTTTAGATAAACTAAATAAAATAAAAGGGGTTAACCGAAAGTTAGAGAAAACTAAAAAAAGAATGGCAAAAACCCTAATTTTAAGAACTCAAAAAGAATTTGAAAAAGCAATGGATGATGATTTTAACACTCCAAAGGCAATAGCAGCAGTTTTTCATTTAATTGGTAGGGGAAATTATTTATTTGACAAAGATAAATTAACTCCGGCTGATGCCAGAGATATTTTAAAGCTTTTAAGAAAAATTGATAAAGTTTTCAATTTTATCTTCTATGGAAAAAGAATAGCGCCAAAAATTCCTAGTTTTATCAAAAAAATGGTTAGAGAAAGAGAAAAAGCCAGGAAAAAAGAGGATTGGAAATTGGCTGATGAAATCAGAAGAAAAATTAAGAATTTAGGTTATCAAATCGAGGATACAAGAGAAGGTCCGAAAATTAAAAAAATTTAAATCTTTCGTTTTTGTTTATTCTGCTGACACAATTGATAAAAGTTTAAAACCTGGCTGGCAATTTTTGTCCAGGAGTATTTTTGGGCTTCTTTAATCCCCCAATCACCCATTTCTTTTCTCAGTTTTTCATTTTTAATTAAAATTTCTAATTTTTGAGCCAGAGTTTTATAATCTCTGGGTTCAGCTAAAAACCTAGCTCCTTTTCCGGTTAAAATTTTTTTATAACCTTCATTGCCAAAAGCCACTATCGGTTTTTGGCAGGCCATGGCTTCTAATAAAACCAAACCAAAACTCTCCCCAAAAATTGCCGGACTGCAATAAATATCACAACTTTTATAGAAAGAGGGTACTATTTCTTCCGGTACTTCTCCTTCAAAAATGACATTTTTTAATTTATTAAATTTTACCCATTTTTCTAAATCTTCTTTTAAAGGTCCTTCGCCAACGATAATTAATCTCAGCCTCTCACTAAAATTTGGTGGAAGGTTTCTCTCTAAAATTTTATAGGCTTTAAGTAAATAAATTAAGCCCTTTCTTTTTTCAATTCGACCTAAAAATAAAATGTTAATTTTACCATCGGCATATTTTTTTATTTTTTGAACTTCAGGATTAAAAATTTCCAAATCTATTCCGTTAGGAATAACTATTTTAGGTCCCCGGTAGCCTTTAAAATATTTCAAAATAAAAGGAGCTACCCCAATTATTCCATCAATTTTCCACTGACAAATTTTATTAATCAGATTCAGTAAAAAAGGAAACCTCGTCATAAATTTACTGCCTTTTATGTTGGCGTGAAAGGTTAAGATGTTTAAAGTATTTGAGACAGCCGGAGAAGCCAAAATTTGCAGGATTGAGGGAAAACCAAAATTATGAAAATGCAAGACATCAAATTTTTCTTTCCTTAAAGTATCTTCAATTGCCAGGGGATTAAAATTGATGGTCAGATCTGATGTAGCTCCGGCAAAAGGAAATGGGAAAGAGGTTCCCAAAAGAATAACATTTTTGCCGTAATATTCTTTTCTTTTTCGGCGGGGAACGATAATTTTAGATTCAACTCCCTTTTTTCTAAATTCTTTAGCCAATCCCAAAATGTGTGTTTTCACGCCGCCAGGCTGAAAAAAAGAGTGAAATGAAATTAAAGCAATCCTCATAGTATTAGGCATTAAGTTTAATGATTTAGAAAACTCTGCCTTAACCTTAAATGGATTAACACCTAACGAGTATCTCTATCTATGAGGAGTACAAAATGTCTTGTCCTAAAAGACAGAAGGTGTTTCCTCAACTTTTTCGGTTTTCTCCGAACCCTTTTGAGGAGGTAAAGACTGAGAAGAAAATTTATTTTCTTCAAGCGCTTTTGCTTTTTTATGCAGCGGAATTTTCTTTCCTTCAATAATTTTTTCCGAAACCAATAAATTATGGACGGTTGGTGAGAGTTTTGCCCCAACTGAGAGCCAATATTTAACTCTCTCTTGCTTTAAAACCTTTTCTTTTGTTAAGGGATTGTAAAAACCGACCTCTTCGACATAAGGGCCCTTAGTTGCCGACTTTCTTTTATCAATAACTACAATCTTGAAAGAAGGCTGATTTTTTTTACCAGTTCTAAATAATCTGATGACTAACATAAACTTACGCGAATTTATATGCGAATTGAACGCAAATTATATGCGAATATCTGCATTTATTACTCGTTTTGGTTTTAAGCTTCTTTGACAAAAGTTTACAATTATTCCTAATTTTCTTTTAGTAGCTTTTAAATATCTTAACATTTGCATAAAATCAGCTTTGGTAATATATTTTTCCACTTTTATATCTCCAGGAATTGATTTTTCTACTAAAAAATCTATTCTATTTCCTTTAATTAATCCTCTAGAAAATTTAACAGGGACGTCTACTTCTCTTTCGTAATTTATCCCTTTCTCTTTAAAAAGAAATTCCATAGCATCTGCATATTGTTTATGGCTACAATAACGACCTAATCGATTATGAAGTTGATAAAAAATTCCATTTAATTTATAGGAGAGTTCTTTATAAATAATTTTCTTATCCATATATTCGCATACAATTCGTATATAATTCGTATACTAATTCGCGTGTTACCAGTTCTTTGCTTCCAGGGCGTTTTTGGCTGCTTCCAGTTCGGCTTCTTGTTTGGAAGAGCCTTCGCCTTTGGCTACCAATGTTTTGTCAAGAAAAACGCCGATAATAAAGTGCCGGGCATGGTCTGGACCCCATTCTTCCAAAACCTTATAGATTGGGGTAATACCTACTCTTTCTTGGGCTTCTTCCTGAAAACGGGATTTGGGATCCTTGAAAAGACCTTTTTCAATAATTTCTGGTAATTTTACGGTTAAATATTTTTTAATAAAATCTTTACAAACTTTATATCCTTGGTCAAGATAAATGGCGCCAATCAGGGCCTCAAAAGTATTGGCTAAAATATATTGCCGGGCCTTGCCAAGTTCTTTGGCTTCTCCCCGAGACAATAGAAGAAAGTCATTAAAATCTAAATCTCTGGCGATTTCCGAAAGCATCTTGGCATTAACCAGGGCTGCCCGCCAATTAGTTAGCTCGCCTTCTGATTTTTTTGGATATTTTTGATAAAGATATTCAGTAATAATTAATTCTAAAACGGCATCGCCCAAAAATTCTAATCTTTCATTGTGGGATAAATAGAAATCAGGGTGTTCATTCAAATAAGAACGGTGGCAAAAGGCCTGAATTAAAAAATCTTTATTCTTAAATTTAAGACTTAGTTTTTTCTCAAGCAAAGAAAACTCTTTCATGCGAATGTAGTGAGCACCCCGTCCTCTATGCTCATAATTAAGTCTACTTAATTATGTCATATCTCTTAAATATAGCAAGCTGAGTGACTTATGGGATGGGCTTAGAGGGCGGGGTTTCGCTCCGCTCAATTTCTTTATACACTGCCCCTAACACTCCGTTTATAAATTTTCCCGAATTCTCGCCGCCAAAAGATTTGGCCAATTCAATAGCTTCATTGATGGCTACTTTTGGCGGAACAGCTTCTTTATTACCATATAATAATTCAAAAAGACCGATTCTCAAAACGTTTCTGTCAACAATGGAAATTTGGTTAAGAGGCCATTCAGGAGCCGTCTTTTCAATAATTTCATCAATTTCTTGAAGGTGTTGGACCACCCCGGTCACCAATTGCCAGGTGAAGCTTTGGTCTTCCAGTCCCGGACCAAATTCCTTGAGATTTTTCTCAACCGTTTTAGTCAGGTCTATCTTTTTTCCAAAAAAATCCCACTCATATAAACTTTGCATGGCGATTGAGCGTGATAGATGCCTGCTTGACATAATTTATTTTTACCCCGTTAGAAGTCGGGGTTTACAATATAACAATGTGATATGAAATTAAACAAAGTCATACTCCAATTATTTGTTTATCAATGGCAGAAAAAAATTCTCAAATTTTTCTCTGCCAAGACTTCTAACGAGGTTTACTTAGTTCTTCCCAGCTTAAAAGTTTCTCTTTGACTTCTTTTTTTTCGGCGGCCTCTTTAATTTTTATTTCTTTTTCTCTCTGCTTTCTTTCTTTTTTAGTTAATTTTTTCAAAACATCAATTACCTCTGCTCCTTTGTAATAACCACAATTTGAACAAACAATGTGGGGCAAAACAAAATAGCCACATCTGGGACATTTGGCTAAAGTCGGCTTTTTAAGAAAAATATGAAGACGCCTCTGATTTCTCTTTCTCTTTGTCTTTTTCCATTTAGGAACAGCCATAACTGGAAGTATTTTAACAAAAAAATACTTAAAAGGCAAACCCCCCTATTCAACATAAAAGATAATGCGTAATAAGAAAATAGCCAAAATTGAGGAAATTTCAAAGAATTTTGTTCGTAAAATTCCCAGAAATGCCCTCAAATCTTATTACGCATTAACTTTATTGTATTAAGGAAGTTCAAATGAGTGATCTGTTACGCCCCGCCTACTTGACTTTTATAATGATTTTCATTAAAATATAGACAGTACCCCAAAGGCGCATTGTACAATTTGTCAAGTTCTTGACCTTTGAAAAGTGAAAATTCATGAAAGGGAGGTGATGAAAATGG
>JASEJL010000040.1 GCA_030016465.1 Patescibacteria group bacterium
TTTCCAGTATTTCTTTGAATTTTAGCCAAAATTAGCCAAAAATCCTGATTTTAGATAGATTCCTCCCTTGTTATGAATTTTATCAATGGGAATAACTACCAACTCTCCAAGAAAAGACCAAAAAGCCATTTCCTTGAGAACTATGCCAATGGGCTTTGAAAATTTGCTTGATGAGGTATTTTTCTGTTATGGTTTCCATAAGATGACTATAATTAACTTTTGGTGTAAAAAATGTCAACAGTTTTTCTTCTCTGATATTAGAGATAAGCTTTTTTGAACAGAATACACCATCAAGTTAGTTTTTAAAAGACCTAATTAAATTTAGAGTACAAAATTTTTGAAAAAATTTTGCTTAAGTTCATTTTTATGAAAGCCGTTTTAATCCAGGCTAACGCCAAACTAAATCTTGACTTGAAAATTGGCCAGAAAAGAACCGATGGTTACCACTTAATTAAAAGTATATTTCAATCCATCAATCTTTCTGATTTTTTACTTTTTGAAAAGGCCCGGCAAGACAGCTTGACCGGAGCGATAGTTTGCCCGGAAACGGAAAATATCATCCGCAAAGCTAAAAAGATATTGGAGAAAGAGTTAAACAAAAAATTGCCCTGCCGGATTCATCTTTATAAAATGATTCCAGTTGCCGCCGGTCTGGGAGGAGGAAGCGCTGATGCGGCGGCAACTTTATTCGCTTTAAATTTGCTTTATAAATTAAATTTGAGCAAAAAAGAAATGGCCAGAATCGGGGCAAGAATCGGAGCAGATGTGCCGTTTTTCTTTTTTGGCGGAACCTGTAAAATAGAGGGAATAGGCGAAAAAATAAAGCCGATAAACCCCGTTAGAAAGGGGGTAAGGCTTTTTAACGGGGTAAAAAAGAATCTGCCGGAGTTTTTCGTTCTTTTCCGTCCCCACAAAAGAATTGAAACCAAAAAGATGTATCAGCTTCACGATAAAACCGGTAAAACCTTTTTCACCCTGGCTAAAGAACTTTGCCCGGAAATAAAAAATTTAGAGAAATATTTCTCAAAATTTAAACTAAAGCTTAAAATGTCCGGCTCCGGACCGACTGTATTTTGCGGGGTTGACAGTTACGATTTAGCCAAAGAAATTGTTGAAGATTATTCAACTTTTGATGGCGACATTTTTATTTGTCGTCCCCAAAAAGAGGCCTTAAAAATAATATGGAAAACATTGTAATCTTAGGCTCAACCGGATCGGTAGGAAAACAAACAATGGAAGTTTTAAGAAAAAAACCGGGTTATTTTAAAGTTTTGGGTTTGGCGGGAAAAGACGAGATAAGAATTCTCTCGTCTCAAATAAAAGAGTTTAAGCCGAAAATGATAAGCGTGGCCGACAAAGAAACCGCTCGAAAATTATCCCGGCTGTTTCCCCGTTTAAAAATTTATCTCGGAGAAGAAGGGTTGGTCCATCTTTCGACTGATCCTGAAGCTCACTCAATTGTTTTTGCCGCCTCGGGGTTTGTCTCTTTTAGAGCCTTGATTGAAGCCATTAAAAATCGAAAGAGAGTTTTGGTGGCCAATAAAGAAATTTTAATTGTTGCCGGAGAAATAATTAATAAATATTTGGACAGATATAAAGCTGAATTTTTGCCCTTAGATTCAGAGCATTCGGCTATTTTCCAGTGCTTGAGGGGAGAAAACAAAAAAGAGGTTAAAAACCTGATTCTAACCTGCTCGGGAGGACCGTTGAGGAATTATTCCAGTGAAGAACTAAAGAAAGTTTCGGTTAAAGAGGTTCTCTCTCATCCGACCTGGAAAATGGGGCCAAAAATTACAGTTGACTCGGCCACTCTGATGAATAAAGGATTTGAGGTTCTGGAGGCTCATTATATATTTAGAGTGCCGATAGAGAAAATTAAGGTTGTCATCCATCCGGAAAGCATTATTCATTCCATGGTTGAGTTTCAAGACGGAACAATTAAAGCTCATCTTTCAGTCCCGGATATGAGACTTCCCATTCAATACGCCATTTTCCACCCTAAAAGACTTTCTAGTTTTATTAAACCCTTAAATCTGATAAAGATAAAGAGTTTATCGTTTCAAAAACCAGACATCAAAAGGTTTCCCTGTCTGCAGCTTGCTTATTTTGCAGTTAAGGTCGGAGGGACAATGCCGGCTGTTTTGACTTTTGCCGATGAAGTTTTAGTCGGAAAATTTTTAGCCGGTGAAATTAAATTTTTAGACATTCCAAGAATTCTTAAAAAAACGTTAAAATCTCACCGGCCGACCTTCAATCCAAAGATAGACGACCTTCTTGAGGTTCAGAAGTGGGTGGTCAAAAAAATCGACAAAATGATATGAATATCGCCATTATTTTAGCTTCCGGCTCCAGTAAAAGAATGAAAGGAATTGACAAGCTCTTTTTTAAGATTAAAAAGAAGCCTTTGATTTTTTATACTCTCTTAGCCTTTGAAAAACACCCCCAAATTAAAAAAATTGTTCTGGTTGCTAAAAAGAGCAATTTTGAAAAATTGGCAAATTTAATTAAAAAATACAAGTTAAGCAAGGTGGTTCAAATAACCGAAGGCGGCAAAGAGCGTCAGGATTCGGCCTTTAACGGATTGCAGACAGTTGGAAAGTTAGGAGCTAAGGCTAAAGACATAATTTTGTTTCATAACGGTGCCAATCCTCTTGTTTCCAAGCAGGAAATAAGCAATTGTTTGTCGGCAGTCAAAAAATACGGGGCAGCTTTGGTTGGTCAATTGGCCAGAGACACGGTTAAGACAATTAACAGGAAAGGAGAAGTTTTAAAAACATTGGACAGAAGAAAAATATTTTTAGCTCAAACTCCCCAGGCAATAGAATATGAATTGGCCCAAACAGTCTTTAGCAAGGCTTTTAAAGAAAATTTTAAAGGAACAGACGATGTTTCTTTAGTGGAAAGATTTGGGAAAAAAGTCAAAATAGTTCCCTGCTCTTATAAAAATATTAAAGTCACCACCAAAGACGACCTTCAAATAATAAAAACTTTTTTATAAATCTGTGCGAAAATACCGTCGGTCGTATAAGTACAGATTCCTAATGAAAATGAAAATTATTGTGGCAAAAAATATCGGCTTTTGTACGGGAGTAAAAAGAGCCCTTGATATTGCCAGAAAGTCTTTAGAAAAAGACCCCTTGCCAGTTCAATTTTTAGGAGGTCTTATTCATAATGAAGAAATAATTAAAGAAATTAAAAACAAAGGGGGAATTTTTATATCTGACCCAAAAGAAGCTAAGTCGGGGACATTGGTTATTCGGGCTCACGGCACACCACCTCTTCCTCCTTTGAATAATGTTTTTATCAGAGATGCCACATGTCCTTTGGTTAAGAGGGTTCAGGAAGCGGCTAAATCCCTATTTAAGAAGGGGTATCAGGTGATTATTATCGGCGAGAAAGAACATGCCGAAGTAAAAGGAATCCGGGGGCAAATTGGAAATAAGGCCATTGTGGTTGAAAACGAATTGGCGGCCAAGAAAATAAAACAATTTAAAAAAATAGGAGTGGTGACTCAAACCACCCAGAATTTAGAAAAAGTTAACCGTATCTTAAAGATTTTAAAAAGAAAAGCGACAAAAATAAAGTTTGTAAACACTCTCTGTCCCCAGGTTTCATTGCGTCAGGAAGAAATCTCCCAACTTTTAAAAAAGGTTGACGGCGTTCTGGTAATAGGTTCGGCCAAATCGGCCAACACCAATCAATTGGTTAAAATTGCTAAAATCTCCAAGAAACCGGTCTGGCTGGTGAATTCAGCTAAAGAAATAAAAAAGCAGGATTTTAAAGGCATTAATGTTTTGGGCGTGATATCGGGAACTTCAGCCCCGGATTGGAACATTGAAAAAATAAAAAAACGCTTAATGCAATTGTAATTTATGATTAAAAGAAAAAAAACCAGAGTAATAAAAATTGGTAGTCTGAAAATCGGCGGAAATTTCCCTATTTTAGTCCAATCAATGACCAACACCGCCACCTCAGACATAGCGAGCACCTTAAGGCAAATTAAAAGATTAACAGAAGAGGGTTGTGAAATAATAAGAGTGGGAGTACCCGATTTAAAGTCGGCCAAAGCTCTGGGGAAAATTAAAAAAGCCATTAATATTCCTCTGGTGGCCGATATTCATTTTTCGGCCGACCTTGCCTTGGAAGCTTTAAATCAAGGAGTGGATAAATTAAGAATTAATCCGGGCAATTTTCCCAAACAAAGACTGGAAGAAGTAATCAAGCTGGCCAAAAAAAAGAAAATTCCCATCAGGATCGGCATTAACAGCGGTTCTTTGGAAAAAGATATATTAGGAGAGAAAGAAAGAGTAACCGCAGAAATGATGGTAAAATCGGCAATGAGAAACATCAGACTGATGGAGAGTTTAGGTTTTAATGAGCTGGTCGTTTCTTTGAAGGCGCCCGATATTTTAAGAACGGTTAAGGCTTATGAAATGTTGGCAGAAAAAGTAGATTATCCTCTTCATTTGGGCATAACCGAGGCCGGCAGAGAGTTTTCTGGTTCCATAAAATCGGCAATTGGCTTTGGCTATCTTTTATTAAAAGGAATCGGAGATACCATCAGAGTTTCTCTTTCTGCCGATCCTGTTAAAGAGGTAAGGGTTGGCTGGGAGATTTTAAAAAGTCTGGATTTAAGAGAAAGGGGAGTAAAAATTATCAGTTGTCCGACCTGCGCCCGGGCAGAGATTGACGTAATAAGAATCTCTCAAGAAGTTGAAAAACTAACAAGCCACATCAAAAAACCTTTGAAAATCGCGGTTATGGGATGTATTGTTAATGGTTTGGGTGAGGCCAGAGAAGCTGACTTGGGCATAGTGGGAGTGAAAAGCACGGTTTTAATCACCAAAAAAGGAAAAATTACTAAAAGAGTTAACCCAAAAGATATTATTAAAAAATTTAAAGAAGAGCTAAAGAATTATCACTAAGGTTAATGGCAGAGATATTAAACAAAATTAATTCACCGGCGGATTTGAAAAAATTGGGGCAAGAGGAATTAAAAACTTTGGCTACCGAAATCCGGAAATTGCTCATCCAGACAGTGTCGCATACCGGAGGACACCTTGCTTCAAACTTGGGCGTTGTTGAGCTAACCATCGTGCTTCATCGGGTTTTTGATAGCCCGAAAGATAAGATAATCTGGGACGTTGGTCATCAGTGTTATACCCATAAACTGCTCACCGGCCGCAAGAATTATTTTGCAACTTTAAGACAATACAAGGGTCTTTGCGGTTTTCCCCAGAGAGAAGAAAGTGAACATGACCATTTTAATACTGGTCACGCTTCTACTGCCATTTCGGCTGCCCTGGGAATGGCTTTAAGCCGCGATTTTAAAAAAGAAAAACATAAAATAATAGCCGTGGTTGGCGATGGTTCTCTCACCGGAGGAATGGCATTTGAAGGTTTAAATCAGGCCGGAGCGTTAAAACGAGATTTAATTATTGTTTTAAATGATAATAAAATGTCCATTTCAAAAAATGTTGGAGGTTTGTCAGTCCATCTAAATGAGATATCTTCTTTATCTCTTTTTGACCGTAGCCGGCGATTAGTCTGGATATGGATTAAAAAAACTCCTTATTTTGGTAAATTATTGAGTAAAATAGCCGAGTATTTAAGAATAGGCTATCGCTCATTATTAAAAATTAGAGTCTTTTTTGAACAAATAGGAATTAAATATGTTGGGCCAGTTAATGGTCATAATTTAGCTGAGATGCTCGAGATTTTTAATAGAGTCAAAAATCTTTCTGGCCCCATATTAGTTCATGTGGTTACCCAAAAAGGAAAAGGATATAAGTTTGCAGAAAAAAATCCTACAAAATATCACAGTGCCAGTTCTTTTTATATTCACGATGGTAAATGGAGCAAAAAACCTCAAAAATTAACTTATACTGAAGTCTTTGCCCGGACTTTAATTAAATTGGCCCGGGAAAATAAAAAAATTGTTGGCATTACTGCCGCCATGCCCGATGGAACTGGCCTGGCTAAATTTGCTCAAGAATTTCCTGACCGGTTTTTTGATGTTGGCATTGCCGAGCAACATGCTACCACTTTTGCCGCTGGTCTAGCCATTAGAGGATTCCGGCCTTTTCTGGCAATTTATTCTACATTTTTACAGAGAGCTTTTGACCAAATAATTCATGATGTGGCTTTGCAGAATTTACCAGTCATTTTTATGATTGATAGAGCCGGAATTGTTGGTGATGATGGTCCAACTCATCATGGAAATTTTGATTTGTCATATCTTCGCTTAATTCCCAATTTAGTAATTTCGACTCCAAAAGACGAAAACGAACTTCAACATTTAATAAAGACAGCCGAGGTTTATAAAAAAGGACCGTTTGTCTGTCGTTATCCCCGAGGCGAAGGAGTAGGAATAAAGCTTGATTTAGAATTAAAACCATTACCAATTGGCAAAGGCGAAGAATTAAAAAATGGCCAGGACTTATATCTCCTTGCCTGTGGTTCAATGGTTTATCCCTGTCTTACAGTGGCTGAAAGATTGGAGAAACAAGGGATGAGTATAGGAGTAATTAATGCCCGTTTCATAAAACCTTTAGACGAGGAATTAATTTTGAAGGCAACTAAGTGTGAGAGAGTTTTGACCGTTGAAGAAAACACCAAAGTGGGAGGGTTTGGTTCGGCAGTACTTGAAGTTTTGGAAAAATACAAAGTAAAAAATGTCAGAGTAGAAAGAATTGGTATTCCTGATAGTTTTATTCCTCATGGCTCGCCGGAATTATTAAAAAAAGAAATAGGTTTAGATGAGGAAAGCATTCAAAAGAAAGCTCTTCAAATGCTGGAGAAAGTTTGAGCATTTTTATGAACCCCACCCCATAACGAGTTTTACGCTTTGCCCCGCACACCAAATTTTGGTGCGGGGGTTTCGTACATAAATATTTTGTACATAAATATTTTGAGAATGTTGAAGAATTAAGGGTTTTGATTGGAAGTTTTCTTTTGAGGAGAAATTTTAAGGTCTTATTACTGGGATTTTAAATTTTTTTGGCTTAATTATTTTGAACTCCGTTAGAAGTCTTTGGCAGAAAAGATTATTTTATTGTATCGGAAACTCTAAAATGATTAAAAAAAGAGCCTAGATTCTTGGTTAAGAATTAATTTCTTTAAAAATTAGTAAAAAAGGATTGGTAATTTTCCAGTATTTCTTTGAATTTTAGCCAAAATTAGCCAAAAATCCTGATTTTAGATAGATTCCTCCCTTGTTATGAATTTTATCAATGGGAATAACTACCAACTCTCCAAGAAAAGACCAAAAAGCCATTTCCTTAAGCACATAGGCAAAATTTTCTAAAAGAAAATTTTGCCTAGGTTCTCTGGCAGTTTTACAATATTTCTCCAGGAGCTGAGACTTCTCTTTCTTTGACTTTAAAAGGTAGCCTCTCTCTCTTTTACCAATGCTTTAAGGTATTGATTTCTAGATAACATATCCCTAGAAGTAAAATGAAGTTAGTCTTTTAACTAATTAATCGACCTTACTCCATTTTACCTTGAAAATTTCACTTATTTTTTACATCCGTTAACCAATACCATTTCACTTACATTTTACATCCGAGAACACGTAATTGTTCGGAAGTTCGTAGTTGAAAGAGATAGGAATTTCTCTTTTATTGTTGGAATGGTAATCTAACCTAGAGCAGTAACTAATAGGTCAAACTTCTTGGC
>JASEJL010000041.1 GCA_030016465.1 Patescibacteria group bacterium
CATCTAACAGAAAAATAAAGGTATAAAGCAAAAGATAAAGATAGTAACTTAAAGTACTAAGCGGATTTAAAGCTAAAATCCGAGTATAAATTGCTGGCAATCCAGCTGAGCAAAGAAACTCAACTAAATTAACTCCCAGAGCTAAAATAATTACTCCGACTAAAATTCCTAAACTCAATGGGGAGAGAGCCAATTTTTCAGCTCGATCCCTTAATCCGTTTCTTATTCTGTCACCTAATTTTGTGCTTCCATTAGAGACCGGACACACTCCTCGATATCCAATAAAATTTTTAATCTGCCAAATCCCAACCCCTAAGGCAAAAATTCCAATTAAAATTCTGGTTAAATTCACATAACTAATCGCTAAAAATAAGTTCAGCCAGGCAGTCAAAATTAGATAATAGATAATACCAGAAGCTAAAATAAAAGTTCCGCCAATTAAGCACATTCTTTTTCTGGAACGAGTATTAATTAAAAGAGCAATCAAAAATAAAAGAATCCACATGGCGTAGGGATTTAATCCATCTAAAGCTCCTAAAGTTATAGTCAAAACTGGTAAAGGCATCCTTGAAAGATTTACCTCGCCAAAAAATGGAATTTTAATTTTCTGAGGAGTAGGTGTTGTCCCAATTAAACATTCTTTTATATAACTTTCAATTTCTTTTCCAATCTGTTCGTTAAACCCGACGAAATATTTCGTTGGCGTAAAGGTCACTGGCACATATCCTCTTTCTCTTTTTGGCACCTGATATTTTTCATAAAAATTTTTTAAAATTTCTTGATTTTCTGGACTGGATATTACTTCATATTTTTTTATCTCAATTTCCGGATATTTCTTTTCTAAATTTTCCAAAAATTCTTTTTCCTCAGCACAATGAGGACAAATAGCACTATAAAAAAAATTAATCTCAATTTTTCCAGATTGGGAAAATTCTTCCGCTAATACTAAAAACGGAAAAACCAGAAATATTAACATAAAAGATAGCGAAAATAATTTGTTGTTTTGCTTAATCATGTTTCTGATAATCTACTTTTTTATTCAAATCTGCGGAGGGCTTCAACCGGTTTTAATTGGGCCGCTTTTCTTGCTGGGAAAAAGCCGGAAAGGCAACCAACCAAAAGAGAAAAAACTAAGCCAAAAATAATTAAACCAGGAGTAATTGAAGCTGAAAGATAAAAGATGGGATGAACTTGACCATATATTTCAATTGCTTTGGCTAAAATTGCGCCCAATAACGTTCCACCAAGACCGCCGATTATTCCAATAATTCCAGCCTCAATCAAAAATATAGAAAGCACGACTGAATTTTTAGCTCCGACCGCTTTCATTATGCCGATTTCCCTGGTCCTTTCTCTAACTGAAGTAAACATTGTATTGGTAATTCCGATTCCCCCAACCACTATGGCAATTGAGGCAAAGACTATAACGACAAATTGAACTATGGCCAAAATCTTGCTAGCGATATCTTCCATCTTTTCTGAAGTTATTACGCTAAAATCCGCCACATCCGTCCCCACCCTTCTTTTTCTGATTTCTATAAGATTTTCTTTAATGTCTTTGGCCACCTTGTTAACGTCGTTTCCCTCTCTGACTTTTACCATAGCCATTTGAGCTGTGCCTCTTTTCTCTCCAGTCAAATCTTGATAAAGAGACAAATCTAGATAGAGCGAGGAATCATCATATTTTGAACCTAAGGAATTCAAAATACCAACCACCTTAAACTTTTTCCCTTTTATTATAATTTCACTGTCCACTTTAACCGGTTTTTCAAAAATTTCCGTTTTCACCAGTTTGCCGATTATAACTTCTCTTTTACCCGGAGTAGGCCATTCTCCTTCTTTTAAACTCCAACCTTGAAACTTTTTCATAATTTCTATTCCTTTTTCCCAGGATAAACCGTTTATGAAAACCATTTTACCTTCGTTTCCGTATCTGACAACTAGAGATTGATAAGATGTACTTAAAACGGTTTCCACTCCCCGTGTCCTCTCAATGGTTTCAATATCCTCTTTCTCAAGTTTAGCGCCGCTGGTAAACATTGCCATCATATTGGAAATATCCCCGGGTAAAATGAAAATCATCTCGCCTCCCAAAGACTTTAATTCCCTGCTGATGCTCTGTTTAAGTCCTTCGGACAAAGAGAGCAAGCTGATGATTAAAAAGACACCAATAACAATACCGAAAATGGTCAACCAGCTCCTGAGAGACCGACTTCTCAAATTACGCAAAGCCAGTTGAAAACATTCTTTTATCTCAGTTATTTTGACCATAAAACTTCAGCGAGTTTACAGGAGGTTTACAGGGGGTCGCCCCCTGTAAATCAAATTATTCCAGGGCAAGTTCAGCGAATTTCCTTATCTCACCCTTATACCTAACCCAGTCCTCAACCGCTTTTTTAGCGCCCTCTGGCCCCCCTATTACTTTCAGTAAAAAATCCCTTTGAGTAACTGAGGGGAAATTTTTCTTGCCTATATAATCAAAAAGGCTTGACCACCGATAGTCTTCTTCTAAAAATTTAATAGCTCTTTTGGGATCTTTAATACCTCTTTCTTTCCAAAGGGGCTCAATAAGGGCTATGGGATTAGTATGAATATAAACAAAAACTGCTATTAACTGTTCTTCGGTTTTAATATGAACACACCTAAATCTATCTTGGAAAAAGTGCCCTCTCATTTTTACCTCGTATTTGAGTTTAAAATAAGCCGCGTAGCCACTCTCTAATTTTAACATAAACTTGCTGATTCCCCCTTCTTTTAATTCCCTCACCAGTAGATGAATATGATTTGGCATAAAGCAAAAAGCTAAAACCTCAACCAACAAATCTCTCTCGTCTTTCATCACCATAACTTCATTTGTCTTAATCAGAGTTGCAGGGGGCGACCCCCTGAGAGATTTTTTAAATCGGGCACGAATCAGACGACGTTCTCTGATAGTTGTTGGTTTACTAGTATTAAATTCATAAATACAAAAAATCCCCCGATAATGGTCGTCAATATCCAAAAATAGCTCTTCTTCAGCCATTCTTCTTATTACTATATGATATATCTCGCCTTTAACAAATTGTCGCGGTTTATGAGGCATAGGTTTTTTTACAGGGGGTCGCCCCCTGCTGCTATCTCTATTATTTCTATTATAGACTATTATAGAACTTTTTTTACAGGGGGTCGCCCCCTGTTACTATTTCTGTTAGAGAAGTTGTTTTGTTTTTTGGTGATTAATTAACGATTTGACCATCGCAGATATTGATAATTTGCTCGCTATAATTGGCAATGTTGGGATCGTGAGTGACCAGTACAATGGTTTTGCCTTGTTTTTGATGAAAATCGGTTAAAATCTCCATTATTTTTTTGCCGGTAGCCGAGTCCAAATTGCCAGTGGGTTCGTCGGCAATAACCAATTTTGGGTCATTGACAAAAGCCCTGGCTATTGCTACTCTTTGGCGCTCGCCAGCTGACAGTTCGGCTGGTTGATGGAAAATTCTTTCTTCTAAACCTACCGCAACTAAAAGTTCTTTGGCTCTTTTTTCTCTTTCTTTTAGCGGCACCCCCTGAAAAATCATTGGCAAAGTAACGTTTTCCAAAGCGGTCAGATTGGGCAAAATATTAAATTCCTGAAAAACAAAGCCAATGGTTTTACCTCTCAGATAGGCCAATTCATTTTCAGAAAGCAAAGAAATATCTTTGCCTCCAAGAAAAACTTTTCCTTTTGTCGGCATATCCAGACAGCCAATCATATTCAAAAGAGTTGATTTTCCCGAGCCCGAAGGACCCATAATACTAACAAAACTACCCGGAGCTATCTCCAGGTTAATGCCTCTTAAGGCAAAGACTTCAACTTTGTCTAATTGGTAAATCTTCCAAACGTTTTCTAATTTAATAATTGCCTCTACCATTGACTTTTCCTATCTTAGGAATACTTTTTCTCCTTTCTCAAGACCGGAAATTATCTCTACCATCTCGTCGCCTCGCAAACCAACCTCTACTTCTCTTTCTTGAATTAAATCATCTATAAAGACCTCCACTATGGTCTTTCCCCCCACTCTCTTAATCGCCTCTCTGGGAACAACCAAAACATTTTCTCTTTTTTCTGTCTGAATAATAATATCTGCTGTCATGGTCGGTTTTATTCCTTTTGGCGGATCTTCATCAAAACCTATTCTAATTTCATAATAAACCACGCCATCCACAATTTTTTCTGCCGGTTCAATAAAAATTACTTTTCCTTTAAAAACTTTCTTAGGAAAAGCAGGTAAAGAAATTTCTGTTAAAGATCCAATCTCTATTTTGACAATATCTTCTTCATAAATATCAGCTACTATTTCAAACTCTGAATCAGAAATAATTTCAACAACAGGAACATTGGCAGTTACAACTTCTCCTACTCTCAAATCTTGCCTGGATATTACACCATTAATTGGAGAATATAAAAAATATTTGGCAAGATTATTTTTGGCATCAACCAGTTCATTTTCTCTTTGTTTAACAAGTAATTCTTGAGTTTTAATCTCAAGGGGCAATGACTCTGTGGTGTCATAATAGTCGTTAATGGTATTGATAATAACAATCAAATTTTTTAAACAACCATCTACAATTAAATCATATTGAGCAAGAGTGCTGGCGTGTTCATTAATAATTGACTCTTTTCCATGAACTAAACCCTCCTTTATAAGAAAATCTTGAAGATTGCGAACAATATCCCTTGTGGATTTTATAATCTCAGCAAGTTTAACTGCTAAATCATATCCTGTCTTGATTGCTTTATTTCTAATATCTCCGCTCCCTCTTTTAGCCAACTGATAATCAATAAGCCCATCTTTGTGCAGTTTTTCTGCTTCCTGATATAGTCGCCAAAGACGATCAGACACACTGCTAAATTTTTCATTATACTCCGCATAATACTTAATATTTTGTTCTCTTCCATCTAATTCAGTTCCAAAAAGAATATTGTCTAAAGAATCTAAAATTGTCATTGTTTTATCGTAAAAACCAGATAAAACAGTCAGTCCTTCCTCATAAACTTTGTTTAAAATATCTCCTCTTAATAACTGTTCTTTTTGTAAATTTATTTTATCCAAAGCCAGTTTTGCGTTTTCTAAATTTACTTTGGCATCTTCAACTCTTTTTTCAGCATCGGTAATATCAAGTTGGGCCAAAAGAGTTCCTTTTTCCACTTTTTGTCCGGTTTCTATAAAAACACTACTCAAAACTCCGGTTCTTTCAAAGGCTAAGTTAATACTTTCAACCGGTTTTACTTTGCCCACAACGCTAATTTCTTGGACTAAGTCTTGTTTTTCAACAATAAAAAAATTATTTTTTAATGATTTATCTTTCCCCCACATTAAATAACCAATAATTCCAACAAAAACTATTAACAATAAAATGGCAATTATTTTTTTAGACATATTTTTTGGTTTCTATTTAATTTGATTTTTTCTTTAATTTTAATAATGTATTCTGATCCAAACTCAGCAAACATAACTTCATCTTAACAAATTATTCCCCCACCTAAAACCTCTTTGCCTTTGAAAAAGACAACGGATTGGCCAGGGGTTACTGCGCGTTGAGGGCTAGCAAAAACTAATTCTATCTTTCCATTTTTCAGTTTTTTTGTTATTGCAGCTGTTACTGCTTCATGACCATATCTAATTTGGGCTTTTATCTTCAAAGGTAATTTGGGTTCTTTGCCTGAAAGCCAATTAACATTTTTGGCAATCAAACTTTTGCTATAAAGCTTTTTATCTCTAAAAAAAGGGGTGACTATTAAAGTATTCTTCTTTAAATCTTTAGCTACTACATAAAATGGTCCACCGGGAAGCTCAATACCTTTTCGTTGGCCAATAGTATAAAATGGCAGACCTCGATGTTGGCCAATTTTCTTGCCTTCTATAGTTAAAATTGGTCCTGGCCTTGATTTAAGATGCCGAGCCAAAAAATCATTTAGCGTAGTTCTAATAAAACAAATTTCCATTGATTCGGGAATACCAAAGACTGGTAAATTAAACTTTTTTGCTAATGCTCTAACTTTGTCTTTGGTATAGTTTCCAAGTGGAAACAAAATGTATCTAAGTTGTTTTTGATTTAATTGCCAAAGAAAATAAGATTGATCTTTCTTTTTGTCTCTTCCTCGAAATAAGTGAATTCCCTTTTTATCTTCTTTAAGGCGGGCATAATGACCAGTGGCCACAAAATCAGCATCTAATTTTAGAGTTTTTTCTAACAAAAGTCCAAATTTTATCTCTTTGTTGCAAACCACGCAGGGATTAGGAGTAATTCCTTTTTTATATCCTTGTAAAAAATAATCAACAATTCTTTTTTTAAATTCTTTCTCGAAATTAAAAACGTAAAATGGGATTTTTAAAATTTTGGCCACCTTTCTTGCTCTGGCTTCAGCTTCTGCAAAACAACATCTATTCCCGGTGCCAATTAAACTATTTTTTTCAGAAACCAGGGACCCGTCGTAGGCGGGAGGGTGCTGGGTGGGTAGCGTCCACAATTTCATAAAAACTCCCACAACATTAAAACCAGCCCTTTTTAGAAGAGCTGCCGCTACTGATGAATCTAATCCCCCAGACATTGCCACTACTACTTTTTGTGCATTTTTTCTTCTAATAATTTTATCCATTCCTTGTATCTTTTTTCTATTAATTTTTTTCTTTTTCAATTCTTCGCTGTTTTTCTCAAAGTTTTTTAGGTATTGACTTTTTCTTTTTTGATAAATAATCATGAATTGCTTCTAGCAAAGCATCGACTGCCAAAACTGAGCAGTGGATTTTTATCGGGGGTAAACCGCTTAAAGAATTAACTACCTTTTATCGATCAAGAATCAAGATCCAAAGCCTTTTCAATAGTTTTCCCTTTAACTAAATCGGTAATTAGACTACTGGTGGCCAAAAGGACTAGGCATCCATACCTTTCAAACTTCAGGTCTTTTATTATTTCCCTCCCTTTTTATCTTTTCCCATTTTAATAAAGATAGTGTCTAATGTGTAATAAAGAAATAGCCAAAATTGAGGAAATTTCAAGGAATTTTGTTCATAAAATTCTTTAAAATATCCAGAAATATCCCTCAAATCTTATTACGCATTATCTTTAATCATTAAAAAAAGTAAACAGAGAGCAGGTTTCTGCTATGTTTATTTAGTCCTCTAGGACCGAATTTTTACGAAGTAAAAATGAGGCAAGAGAAGAAATTAAGCAATTTCTTCGATCGCGCCAAGTGGACAACTTTCTTTTGTCTCTTTGACGCACTCTTTGTTTTTTTCTAAATCAGCTCCTTCTTTCACTTTTGCCTTGCCATCTTCAGTCAATTCAAAAACCTCCGGGCAAAGGTTAGAACAAAGAGCGCAACCAATACATTTTTTTTCATTAACCTTGACCATATTTTTTAATTTTTTCTTAAATCCGTAGTATAACCCACGTAGTAGTATAACCCACGTAGAAAGTGTTATTTGTAATACTCTTTGTAATACTCTATAAATACCAGAACATAATCAGTCAAAATTTCTCTACGGGGCATATATTTTCATTAAAGCCATAATAATCATTCTTGTCAAGAATATGTACGTGAAGGGTACATTGGTAACACTTTTATTATTTCAGAGGTTGTTTCTTTGGGCAAGATTTTGAATAAAA
>JASEJL010000042.1 GCA_030016465.1 Patescibacteria group bacterium
GTTTTCCACATCAGTGGTTTTGTTCCTTTTAGCTAATTTTTTGCCAAACTACAGTGCTATAAATAAACAAATAATTTATACAAAAATTATGGTCTTGGCTTTGGTGATGAATATTATATTAAACCTTTTGCTTATTCCTAAATACTCCTATATTGGAGCAAGTGTAGCTGCAGTTATCCCTCAATTTTTACAATCCCTACTGTTATTTTTATTGGTAAAAAACTTTTATAAAAATGCAATTTATTAAGATTCTCAAATCACTTTGTAGACATTTCTTTCCTAGATTATTTGAATATTTAAGAAAAGAACTTTCCGATTGTAATACAGTTTTGGATTTGGGTTGTGGCTATAATTCTCCTATTCAATATTGTAATATTCCTTTTTCAATTGGAGTTGAAAAATTTGAACCCTATCTCAAAGAAAGCAAAGAGAAAAAAATTCATAATCAATATATAAAAGCTGATATTACAAAAATAGAATTTAAACCAAAATCATTTGATGCTGTAATAGCCATTGATGTGTTAGAGCATTTATCTAAGGAAGAAGGTTATGAGCTATTAAAAAGAATGGAAAAATGGGCAAGAAAGAAGATTATTATCTTTACACCAAATGGATATGTATATCAAGATGACTATGATAATAATCCTCTTCAAGAACATAAATCCGGGTGGAATGCTGAGGAATTAAAGAAATTAGGATTTAAAATTTTTGGAGTCAATGGTTGGAAAAGACTCAGAGGATACAGGGGAAAAATAAAATATAAACCAATTCTTTTTTGGAGGATAATTTCGGATTTGACTCAAAAGATAACCTATCGTTTTCCAAATTTGGCATTTCAATTATTCGCTATTAAAAATCAAAGAAGATAGATGAAGCTATTATTATGCGTGAATTAATTAAACAATTTGTCAAAATCATTGCTGAGACTTTACCTATCTCCGAACCTGTTTTTGAGTTTGGGGCTCTTCAGGTGTCAGGCCAGGAAGGTTTTGCAGATCTTCGCCCTTTTTTCCTAGGTAAGAAATATGTTGGTTGTGATATACGAGAGGGTCCAGGCGTAGACCGAATTTTGAATCTCCATCACATAGAACTTCCTTCAGAGTCAGTTGGGACAGTTTTAATTCTCGATACACTCGAACATGTAGAATTTCCAAGAAAGGCAATGGAAGAAGTTTACAGAATACTTAAACCAAATGGTTTTACCGTGATTAGTTCCGTTATGAATTTTCCCATCCACGATTGTCCATCTGATTATTGGCGTTTTACCCCGCAAGCTTTTAAGAGCATTCTAAAGCTTTTTAATTTTTCATTCGTTGATTTCGCTGGCGATGAACACTTTCCTCACACTGTTGTGGGATTAGGTTTTAAGGGTTTGCCCCCTAAAGATTTTGATAAATTTAAAAAAGTTTAAACTTTGGAAAAGGGAATGGAGTAATTCTTCAAAGAAGTCGTGGAAAGCATTGGTAAAAATATGCGTTCCTCCGATACTTTTAGATTTATATCGAAAAATTCAAAAAATTCAACTTTAGGCACAATGTCGTCTAACAGAGTGTATCTAGTTTTACTATGTTTTATATAGATACGCTCGAAAAGTTAAACATAATTAACCTCGGAACACCAAGAAAATAAAATAAAAAATGAACTATCCAAAAGTTTCGATAATAATTCTTAATTGGAATGGTTTAGAAAACACTATAGAGTGCTTAGAATCTTTACAGAAGATCACCTATTCAAACCATGAAGTCATAATCGTTGACAATGGCTCGAAGGGAAATGATGTAAAAATTTTAAAGCAAAAGTTTGGAGAATATGTTCATGTAATTAAGAATAAAAGAAACCTTGGCTTTGCTGAAGGAAACAACGTTGGTATTAGATATGCAATGAGAAAAGACAGTGGTTATATTCTTTTATTAAACAATGATACCATTGTCGATGCAGACTTTCTGACTGAGTTGATAAAGGTTGCAGAGAGTGATCCCAAAATCGGAATTGTTGGGCCAAAGATCTATTATTACTATGAGCCAGATAAGATTTGGTTCGCTGGAGGAGAAATACATTGGTGGAAAGGAAAAACAAAACACCTACATACCCGCGAGATTGACAAAGGGCAAGCGAATAAGATCAGAGAGGTTGATTATATAACAGGGTGTACTCTTCTTGTGAAAGGGAGTGTACTTAAGAAAATTGGATTATTGGATGCATCATATTTCTCCTACTTTGAAGAGACGGATTTTTGTGTTCGAGCTAAACAAAAGAATTATACGATTTTATATGTCCCGACTGCAAAAGTGTGGCACAAGATTTCTGCTACATCACATTACCAAGATGCATTCTATAATTATTACTTTGCTAGGAACAGAATCATTTTTATGAAAAAGCACGGAAGGTTGCTATATCGATTAACATTTTACCCATACCAGGTTTTTGTCAAAAGTCTAGGCGCCTTGCTGATTTTTGGATTGAAACGCAAGAATCCTAGATCAGCATTTGCTTACATAAAGGGAATTGTTGATGGGCTCAGGTGTAATTGATTACATGCAATCCTCATTATCGAAGCTCATCAACTCACTTTTCCACCTTGTAAACATATAGAACCTTGTCAACAACTTGAATGTCTGTTGGAGGAAGCTCGCCAATCGTTCTCTGTATGGGAGCATATCCTTGATGCAAAGGTTTTGGAGGAATTAACTCAGGTCTTGTGTATCTATCTGCAGCGATTATCCTTCTAAGAATCATTGTTGGCTCTCTAACTGCGGTAATCATTCTTAATTCTTCGTCTGAAAAAAGCCGGAAATTAGGTAATATCTCGTACTTATTTTCTAAGTTAAGATCACTTTTGCTTGAAATAACGAAAATGTCTGACTCATTCTCCAATTCTTGCAGAACCCTTTCTGTATCTAAATCCTCATAATTAGAAGAAATTGTTCTATATCCGTAAACAAAGTGTAATGGTTCAGCGATTTCATGATCCTGGAGGGCGACTACTAGAGCTGCATTAGTGTCACCAATAGCTCTGTGTATTTTGTCAAGCCGCTTTCGCATATACTTTTCTTCAGCGAAAACCAAGAGAGGCGCCCAAGTAGCTAAAAATAGGGTTATTACCAAAAAAATGCAACCAATTTTTAATTTACTACTTTTGACACTGTCAATCCCCATAGAAGTCGCTAAGAATAAAAGAGGAATCAGTACTACGTGGTAGTGTCTCATAAACCAAGGATGTACCCATGAAATTGTGGGATATTTTATCAACAAGAACGCCGGGCTGCTCAATAAGACCAGCTGCAAAAATTTGAAATTGTATTTTTTGTATTTCAACCCTATGACTATGAAAGCTAACAAAGGAATTATTAAATATGCATTAAAGCAGTCGAAAACATATCGCAATGTGTAGTTCTCGTAAGTCGGATAACTTGTCGCTACTCCACTTGAAGACGAGAAGAAGCTCGTTATTAGACTAGATATTTTTATCCACATAGCTCTCAAGTACATCAAACAATATCGTGATCGAGTCAAATATAGATAAAGACATAAGATAGAAAAATTGAGCATGACGAAGATAGAAGCAAAAATGGCTTTTTCCGAAAACTGTAGGTGGTATTTTCTATGTTTATTATTCAAAATCCACAAAATCACAGTAACTGTTATAAAAACAATTAAGTACAATAACAGTTCAAACCTCACAACCAAACCCAATGAGAGAGGAATGAAGCTTGCAATAATATAGTCCCCGTTTTTCCTTTCAATCCCATCTAAAAACAAAAGAAAAGTCAGCCATATTAAAAGAATCATAAGATTTTCAGATAGAGTCTCTCTGGCAAACCCGAGAGTGTTGTAGTGTAAAGAAAAAAGCACTGTAAATATTAAACCCACCTTAGGACTACTTAGAATCTTGCCAACAAGATACAAAACTAAAAGAGCAAAAAACAATAACAATGAATTTGCCCAAAATAATCCCTCTAGCCCACCAATCTTATAAAAATAGCTTAAAAACACGCTGTACCCGGGGAGAAATTGTGCAGTATAGGTGTGGGGTGCCACTTCCATAAAACCAGCGTAAAAGGGATATCCCCTAAATGGAATAAAGATAGACCCCTTCTTTGCAATATGCATCGCAAAGAAACTATATACCCCACTATCATACCCACCCCATAAAGTTACATGATGGAATATCCCATTCAAAATTGAAAAAAAGAGAGAGATTCCCACAGCTATTTTGTCATAGTGTGAGAAAACCAGTTTTTTGGTACTAGCAAGGTATAAAGGAAAACAAAGTGATAGGAATAGACAAGAAATTAGAAGTAGGCTTACGTATCGATAAACTTCAAGAAAAACAGAAAGCATACCTACACCCACAATGATACTGATCGCTAAAGATGCAAAAACAATAGCTTCTCCAACTGTATATTGTTTATCGAATGTATTATCTGATTTCACAAACTATTCTCTCCTTTGCTAATCCAAATGAATCCACAATGACTTTGCCCTCTGTTTTCTCTATTTTTTATAATATCGATATCTTTTTGAAAGTTGTTCCGTTTTCTTTGCCACTGCTTATAACCCATTATCGGAGGCTTTCCTATAGAAAAGTCTTTTTGCTCTTATTTTTGGCATTTCAGAATTGCTCATATTTCTCTTTTATAAGATCGCAGGGGGCACAGGTAACAACAAAACGAATGCCTATCTGAAAAAAGTGTAATATTTGAACTCTACATTGACTGCGGACCCATTTTTGCTCTCAGGTAACCAACCTTCCGTATGTGTCGTGATGCAGTTTTGCAATATTATCCCAAGAAAGTTCTTCTTTTAAAAGCCGTTCATTGCGGCAAAACAACTCCAGCTTTTTCTCATCATTCAGCAAATCTAATATTGCGCCAGCAAGTACCTCACTATTCTTTGGCGGCACAGTTAGACCTATTCTATATTCCTGAACTACTTTCGCCATACCACCAACATCGGTTGCAATAATTGGTTTTTCATAGGTAATTGCCTCTCGATAGAGCACACCGCTTTGCGTGATATGGACGTACGGCAACACCATTAGCTTGGATGCAGAAACTATCGCTGGTATATCTAAGTCTTTAACAAAACCTGTAAAAAAAACTTTTCCTTCGAGCTCAAGATCATTAACCATTGACTTTAGCTTCCCAAGGTAATTCGCATGACTTGGCGATGCACCACCAGCTATTACTAGGACTAAACCTTTTCTTCTTTCTAGCACTTTGGGAAAAGCTGCGATAAGATACTCAAGGCCTTTATTTGGTCTTATGGCACCCAAAAAAGTTATCAAGACGCTGTTTCCCAAATTATATCTTTCTCTTATTTTCTGTTTTTCCAGTAATGTAACCTCTTTAGCTTGATCCACACCGTGAGGTATAGTCTCTACTTTTTCTGCATCAATTTTAAATTTGACAAGCAGTTCATTTTTGTGCTCTCTGGTATGAACTAAAATCTTATTTGTCAACCTATAAATTATGGTTTCATATAAATGAAAGAGAAGTTTTGTGAATATATTTAAATGCTTTTCATAAATACTTGACTTCTCATGAGCAGTAAGAACCAGTTTTGCTTTTACTCGAAACGGTTTCAAGCAGATAAGAAAAAGCGGGAAAAGGGGACCGCATATAGTAGGAGTATACTGAACGTGTACAATATCAGGACGCTTTCTTAATACTTCATATAAGAACCCAAACCATGCTAACAAATGTTTCTTTTCCCTGTAAAAAAAAATCCTCCCTAAAATAACCTCGACATCATTTCCCTTGAGGCCATCTATTAATTGTTTGGTATATTTTGAAACTCCGCAACCCTCCGTGGGGTAACTACTAACCACATAGACTTTCAATTGTTTTCACCTTGGATTAGTTCCCAAAACTCTTCAAAATATTCTTTAGCAATGCCTTCCCAACCAAAGTTACCTAAAGTAAATTCTCTGGCCCTTTCCCCAAAATCTTTCCGTTTTTGATCATTGTCTATCAATTCATTGATTCTATTCACATAATCACTTATGTTATAAGGCTCGACTAAGAAACCATTACAACCATCTTCTATTGCGTTTTGAATCCCCTCAAGTCTGGATGCAATCACTGGGAGAGCGCATGAAGATGCCTCCAGAGCGACAATTCCAAATCCCTCCATATCCCCTTTGACCTTTATGTTTGGCATTATAAATATGTCAGATGCGTTGTAAAGCAACTTCAAAGTGTCGACATTTACCTCGCCCAACAATAGTACATAATCTTGCACGGTTTTTTCTCTTATGCTTTCTTCTATTCTTTCTTTCATTACTCCATCACCAGCAATTAAATATAGAATTTCTCTTCTTTTCTCAATAAGTTTTGGCATAATGTTTTCAATAAACCAGTGGAAGCCTTTTCTCTCAACCAGTCTTCCAACCGAAAGAAGAATTTCTCTCTCCGTAAGATCAATGCCTATTATCTTTGAGATTTGCCTTCTAAACTCACCCCTATCTCCATCCAGATAAAACTCATTAAAATCTATGCCTACGGTTATTACCGAGCATTTATCTGCTTTAATCCCCCTCCGCAGGCATTCCTCCCTCGTAGCCTCACTTATACAGATAATCTTGTTAGCCATATTGGTGAACCTTGGCACTACCGACTGATAAACTCTATTCGGATAAGTTATATCCAAGCCGTGAACTTTTACGACCACGGGTTTTCTGAAAATCTTCAAGAAAGGGATCAGGGGTGATAACAGAGCGTCACTTAAAAATACTGTATCAACATCTCTCCTTGCCCATAACAAAAAGAGTTTGAGAAAAGCATAGATGTAAAACAAGGGTGAATATTTGCCAAAGTTATTCGAGATAACCTTCAAATCCAGATGCTTACTCAAATTGCAAGCCAAATCATAATTTAGTTTCTCCGCTCCTCCCACATCAGGAGGATAATTTCTGGCAATAAAAACCAGTTTCACGCTCACGCCTCATCATTGCAATCTAGTGTTGGGCCTATCACGCTTATTTTCATAACCTAATTACCCTCTTACCCCTTTCCCCTATTTCTCACGGAGAGAGTGAGATCCAGAAAGTATCTTCCTCACAACGAAGTTATCGTCGGTGTGGCTCATTTTAAACTGAATCATCTCTCCTAATAATCCTAAAGTTGCAAATTGGACACCCATAAGCATTAGAAGAACACCGAAAAGCAAAATATGGCGATAAAAACCACTTTATCTGCAGATGCATT
>JASEJL010000043.1 GCA_030016465.1 Patescibacteria group bacterium
AAAGAGGCTTCATTATTAAACTTATTATATAGCAATTTCAATAATTCCTATATAAGCCCCTCACCTTTCGAATAAATTATACTGCACTTTCATAAATTTCATAAAATTGAAAATCTCTTTCAATAAACCCCGTTAGAAATTTTACCCCGTTAGAAAGCCCCGCCCTTTCTAACGGGGTTTACAAACAATGTAATAAGAAAAAGAAAATCAGACTCAAAAAAAACAAATTCTTCGGTATAACAAAGCATTAAAAATTTCTAACGGGGTAAAAGACGAAAGGTGGTAAAGCCGCTCTAATTTTATCATGTCAAAAAAAGATAAAAACATCACAAACTACTAAGCATTATTTAACCTTGGCAACACAGAGAGCAAAATAGTGCTTAGAGTCAGCTAACTGAATGAATAAGTTTGCAAAGAAATACTTCCCAAAATTAGAGTAAAATATCTCGAAATTTTCTAAAAGAAAATTTTACCTATGTGCCTTTACAAAAAGCAACTATTGGAATTTGATTGAAAAAAGAACTAAAAGATTACGGTAAAGAAAATAATCTCAATTTTAAAATCTATTTTCACCAACGAAAAACTTTAGCTTAAAAAATATGAAGAAAATTCATAAAAAAATTTGGCCAAAATGGTATAAATTAATAAAAGAAGGAAAGAAAAATGTTGAGTTGAGATTAGCTGATTTTAAAATAAAATCAAGAGATATTTTGATTTTGGAAGAATGGGACCCAAAGAAAAAAAAATACACTGGGAAAAGTTTGAAAAGGAAAGTAAAACGAGTAACAAAAATAAATCTACTTAAGCTTTATAAAACTAAAGATCTTAAAAAGCATGGCTGTTATTTAATTGAGTTTTAAGTGATCCGATTAAATTTTATTAGATATTAGAAATAAAATTGGAATAGCTGCTTAGAAAAATATGGCTTTTTTGAATATAAAAAAGAATGCGTCTTGATTTATAAAATTTTTGAGTTATATAAAAAGTTCAAAAAATCCCCTAAAAATATTATGAATCCTTATATTTTATTGGCCAAACAGGCGGTGGAAAATTTTATAAAGGAGGGGAAAATTATTGAGCCACCAAGAGATTTGCCAGAGGAGTTTTTGAACAAAAGAGCAGGGACGTTCGTGACGATTGAGAAAGATGGTGAACTACGGGGCTGTATCGGAACTTATTTGCCAACACGGGTTAACATTGCTGAAGAAATTATTCGCAATGCTATTGCCGCAGCAACTGAAGATTATCGTTTTGAGCCAATTAAAATAGACGAACTCCCCAAGCTTTCTTATACGGTTTATATTTTGAGTTATCCGGAACCGGTCAAAGACCTTAAAGAATTAGACCCGAAAAAGTTCGGTATAATTGTAAAAACCGGTCCTCTCACCTATCCCAATCAGGACAATGTAGTGTTTGACGGCGTGGTCCCGTACAAAACTGGGCTTTTACTACCTGATTTAGATGGTGTAGATACGGTAGAAAAACAAATTGCCATTGCCTGCCAAAAAGGCGGAATTGACCCTCAAAGAGAGAAAATTTTTATTTATAAATTCACCGTGGAGAAATTTTAGAGATTAAAATTATATTTTCTGCAATAATTCTTGACAAAAATTTCTCATTCTCTCTAATTCGGCAAGTCCTTTTTGACTTGTTTTGTAAGCTCGCTTTCCTTTGTATTTTTCAGCCTCAATATATCCTTGCCTTCTCAAGCGATACAAAACACTTTTTAATAAGATGTTTCCCGGCAGAAAACCAAACTTTTCAAAAATCAATCTTCTCACCTCATTGTCGCAAATCTCCTTATCTTTACCCAAAGCTAAAACATAAACCCACAAATTTCCTTCGGTATTCAATTTTTTAAACCTTTCAAAAGGCAGCATACCTTATGCCTTTTAACTTTACAACTAAACAACTTACAACTTCATAACTTACAACTAGATTACAGTTGTCAGTTGTAAAGTTATAAAGTTATCGCTCGCGTTTAGCGAGGATAAACTCTTCAACCATTTCTCTGGCTTTTTCATCGGTAAACTGTTGAGGCGGGTGCTTCATAAAATAAGCTGAGGTTGAAATCAGGGGCCCGGCCACTCCCCTATCCAAAGCAATTTTTGTCAATCTTATGGTATCAATCACGCAGCCGGCCGAATTTGGCGAGTCTTCCACTGATAATCTTAACTCTAATTCAACCGGCACATTGCCAAATTTCCTTCCCTCTATTCGTATAAAACCAAGTTTTCTGTCTTTCAGCCAGGGAACCCAATCAGAAGGTCCAATGTGTAAATTCTCATAACCCAATCTTTTGGGCAGTTCTGCCTCTACAGCTTCGGTCTTGGAAAGTTTTTTTGATTTTAGCCTCTCTCTAGCGAGCATATTCAAAAAGTCAGTGTTACCACCCACGTTTAATTGATAAGACCTGTCTATTATGACTCCCCTTTGAGTAAAAAGATGAGCCAGCGTTCTATGAACAATTGTTGAACCAACCTGGGCTTTAATATCATCTCCACAGCAGGGCAATTTTTTCCTCTCAAATTTCTCTGCCCAGCTTTTATCCGAGACAATAAATACCGGCATACAATTAATAAAGGCAACTCCTGCTTTCAGGGCGCAATTAGCATAATATTCAACCGCTTTTTGGGAACCGACCGGCAGATAATTTATTAAAATTTCTGCTCCTGATTTTTTTAGCTCTTTTACCACATCAACCGGTTTCTCTTTAGCCACAACAAAAGTTTTGTCTTCCGGATATTCTTTCATATGAAGAGCCATTCCATCTAAAACCGGGCCCATTTTCACCTTAACTCCCATTTTGGGAATGTCTTTACAAAAAATCTTTGTACAATTTGGCGGGGCAAAAATTGCTTCTGAAACATCCTTCCCTACTTTTCTCTTATCTATATCAAAGGCAGCCACTACTTTTATATCTGAAATTTTGTAGCCACCCAACACTGAATGCATTAAACCGGGAATAAGCGCTTTCTCATCTTTGATATTTTTGTAATAATAAAAACCCTGAATTAAGCTGGAGCAGCAATTACCGATTCCCGCAACCGCAATTTTAATTTCTTTTGACATATTTTTGGAATTAGCTTAAGATAAATTTAAGGCAACCTTTGTTTTACTATCTTAAACTATTTTATCACCGTAAAATATTCTGTCAAGCCTGTCAGAAGCTTAGTTATTCACAGGGTAATATTTAAAAATTTTTAAGATAGGTTTATTAATTATTAAACTTCTAACGGGGTCGAGCCCAGGAGTTGTGAAAAACTATGCTTCCCATTGAACGACTTCAAAAATCAAATACAATAGAAAATTTATGGATTTATGTTCTTTCTCTTTTAAAAAAAGCTTCCAAAGAGCACCCGATTTATGCCTGGGAGATTCCAAAATTGGTTGAAAAAGAATTTGGATTCAAACCAGGAAAGATTACTCCCTATCGGGTTCTTTATCGATTGGAAAAAACCGGCTTTGTCAAAAGTCAAATGGAAGAAAGAAAAAGGGTTTATAAAATTACAGAAAAAGGGGTAAAAGAATTTGAAAAAGCAAAAGAATTTTACCAAAAAATTTTCAATAAGTTAAAATAAATGGTAAAAAAGTCAAGAAAGAAAAAGTTAAAAAAAATTGGACAACTGACTTTACCTTTGAAATTAGCCAATGATATTCAAAGAATAGTTAATCATTATTTTTATACCAAGGGTTTAACCTTAAAAGAAATAAAAAAGAGCGCTAAGAAAAAAAAGATAATTTATTCAAGGCATGTCCGGGCGGCAAAACAACTTTTGGAATTGGCCGGCTCACGAAAAAAAGCAATCGAAGCCATGGATAGAGTGGCTGAATGGGCAAAATCAAGAAATTTAGATTACGCCATTGAAACGGTTTTTAAAAAATGGTTGGAATTAGATAGATTAAAACCAAAAGAAATTATTAAAAAACCTTATTATCAAGAAAATCCCATGGTCTGGTCAGAAATGAAAAGGAAATGGTATGTCATATCTCCAGAAGGCGAATGGTTGGAATTCGCCGGCAAGGAAGATGAAATAGAATGGCGAATAGTAAAATAAACTATAAGATTATTTTCATGGGGACGTCGGAGTTTGGAGCGATTATTTTGGAGGGGCTGATAAATAGCGAATACAAGCCGATTTTGGTTGCTACAGCGCCTGATAAACCGATTGGCAGAAAACAGATTCTCACTCCTCCGCCAGTTAAGATATTAGCTGAAAAATATAAGATATCAGTCGTCCAGCCAGAAAGAATCTTAAATCTTAAATCTTTAATCTTAAATTTGAAACCTGATTTAATTGTGGTGGCGGCCTATGGCCAAATTTTGCCCAAAGAGATTTTGGAAATTCCAAAATTTGGCTGTCTGAATCTTCATCCTTCTTTGCTCCCGAGGTGGCGGGGGCCATCGCCAATTCAGTACACAATTTTAAATGGAGATGAGACAACCGGAGTAACGATAATATTAATGGATGAAAAAATGGACCATGGACCAATTCTCGCTCAGCAAGAATTGAAATTTTCAATTTCCAATTTAGAATTTTCAAACCTACACGATAAATTGGCGGAATTAGAAACCGAACTCCTTTTAAAAACAATTCCGAAATGGATAAAGGGAGAAATTAAACCAAAGCCTCAAGATGAATCAAAAACCACTTATACGAAGATTCTAACTCGTGAAGATGGAAAGATTGACTGGAAAAAGTCGGCTGAAGATTTAGAAAGACAAATCAGAGCTTTTAACCCTTGGCCAGGCACTTTCACATTCTGGGAAATAATAAGAGGAAAATTATTAAGAATTAAAATTTTTAAAGCAAAGGTTTTTCAATCACCCACGGGTAAAACTTTTCCCATTGGCAAAGTTTTAATAGTGCCCCAAAATAAAGTCGGGGTGCAGTGTACCAAAGATTTTTTACTTATCGAAAAACTACAATTAGAAGGACGAAAACCAATGGAGTCAGAAGAATTTTTAAGAGGTCACCCCAATTTTATAGGAGCTATTTTAAAATAAAACCATGTTAAGTTATTTTGATTTAAGAAAAGGGGTAAAGTTTATTTTAGATGGTCAACCTTATGAGGTTTTGGAATTTCAGCAAATATATAAAGCTCAGGATATGGTAGTAGCCAGAACAAAAATTCGTAACTTAATTTCTGGCAAAGTTTTGGAAAAAACTTTCCGTCAGTCAGACACTTTTGAAGAGGCCGAACTGGAAAAAGTTGAGGTAGAATTTCTCTATTCTCATCGAGGGAAATATTATTTTTGTGAAATGAAAAATCCCAAAAATCGTTTTGAATTGACTGAAGAACAAATTGGTTCAGCTTCAAAGTTTTTAAAACCAAAGCAAACGCCGAGCCCCGCGAAGCGGGGCGAGGCGGGAGATGAAATAAAGCCTCAGCAATCTTTGACCGGAATTAAATTTCAGGAAAAAATTATCAATGTTATTTTGCCAATTAAAGTTCAATTAAAAGTTATTGAAGCTCCGCCAGGAGTTAAAGGCGAAAGGGCCCAAGCCGGAACAAAACCAGTCACTTTAGAAACTGGAGCTAAAATAAATGCCCCCTTATTCATCAAAGAAGGAGATATTATTGAAATAAATACCCAAACTGGTGAATATGTCCAAAGAATAGAAAAAGGCTAAAATTAAAATAAAAACTTAAATTAAAAGAGCTAACCAATTTGATTGATTAACTCTTTTCTCTTTTAAAAAAATTAACTTCTTCCAGGCTAAATCTCCGATTTCCTCTTTTGGAAATATTTGGTCTTTTCTCGTACCAATGCGTACTGAGGATAAGAAGTCGTCTTTATCCCACTTTCTTATGGTATTTCGATGAACATTTAAAAGATCAGCAACTTCCCCTATTTTAAACCATTTTTCTTCTTGAGTCACTTTACTCCTCCTTTCAAATAATTAAGTTTTTAAGTACTAATTTATTCAATCACTCATTACACTAATTATTTGGCTTTTAAAGACTCCTACTAAATTAATATTCTTTTCTAAATAAAAAATCAAGGCGACTTAAATTAATAAGTCGCCTTTTTAGAATTTAGAAAATCCTTCAAGGCTTGGCGAGCAGTCAAAGTTAAATCCAATTTCAATCCATCAATCGGATCCAGCCACTTCCAATCCATCACCTCAGAGCTCGGCGTTACTTTGTCTGCTTTACTTTCTGCAACAAAACAACTTATCTCATAATTCGGCTGATATTCTCGGGTGATATAAACCCCTAATAATCTGATAATCTTTATCTCTAGGCCAACCTCTTCTTTTGCTTCCCTTTTGGCAGCATCTTCAAAGGTTTCATCATTTTCAACGCTACCACCAGGAAAAACCCACTTACCTCGGGCTAATTCTTGGACCCTTTGGATAAAAAGGATTTTTCCCTTATGAATTATTAAAGCTGAGGCAGCTGGGATTAATGACTCATCCATTTTTCACTCCCTCTCTAGACTTTCTAAACATTCAGTTTTAAGAATGTTAAGGTGCTGTATTAATTAAAATCACTCTATTTTTAAAAAAAGTCAAACTCAAAGTAAATGAGGCTGATTCAATTCAGAGAATAACGGGACAATACGCCGGTTAAGATTTCAGGCCTCGGTATCCAGGTCAATTTTTCCGACTCTAACTTGTCTACACACCTCTATCATCTCCTTTCGTTTAAGGAACTTTCTGTTTTCGGCCTTTTGGCCTCATCAGGCAAGATACACATCTTGCAAGCATAGGAAGTTTTTTTTGAAGAGAACTTCCAAAACTCTTTATTTACTTTATTTAAATTTAAAAGAACCAAATTTCCCTCAGAAATCACTTTTTCAAATGATTTCTGAGAGAAGGGTCACAATTTTTCCGTGACCTTTTCGGAAATGAGAAATTGCTTTCTCTTCTGTTGCCAGGCTTTATTCCGAAGCGAAGCCCCGAATCTTATTCAGATAGGCATAGGCATGGCCCTGATTTAATCAGAATCAAGCTCGAGAGCTTCATCTCGAGTCATCACCATGCCATTAACTACAACAAGATCACCCATATCTTTCGCCTCCTTCTGTCTGTTAATTTACTCTGAAATTTGCTTTTGAAGTGCAACACTCATAGCTCACCGTGGCAAAATATTTAC
>JASEJL010000044.1:0-2655 GCA_030016465.1 Patescibacteria group bacterium
ATCTTAAAATAATTTGCCCAAAAAAATTTGAATTGAGTATTTTCTTTAGATTTTCTTTTTAATTTCTCTTCTAGTTCAGGAATCTTCTTTTTTAATTCTATCACTTCCAGTTCTTTTTGGGCAGATTGGTAATAAATTCTTTTCATTCTTCTGGTCTTTTCTTCAACTATTTCTTGAGTTTTGAGTTTTTTCTTTTCTTTACTTTTTCCTTAGAGTTAGAATTTTAAGAAAATCGGCTGGGGATAGAATTTTTGTCTCTTTATATTGTTTTAAGGGTAAAATATGTCTTTTGTCTCTTGAAATAAGATATTGAGTCTCAGCGGCTATGGCACATTCTAAAATCCGGTTGTCATCTTTCTTTTCTTTGATAATCGAAATTCTCGTTTTGGGATAAATTATTTTTGATTTTTCTTTTATTTTCTTTAAAACTTTTTTAATTCGAATTCTGGCCCAGTTAAAATCTTTGGCAAGGATTTTTTCTATCTCTTGTAAAATAAAGAGAGAAATATAATTTTCTATCTTTTCTTTCCAAGCTAAATTTAAAATTTCCCTGGGTGTACCTTTAAAATTTAAACCAGAAATAAAAATATTGGTATCTATTACCACTCTGCATTTTGAAACCTTACTTCCTTTGGGCATCAATGATGTTTTCCACTTCTTCTTCAGAAATTCCTTTTTCTCTCGCCTTCATTTCTCCATATCTGTAGATTTTCTCCCATTCTTTTTCTTCAAAATATCTCCTCAGAGCTTCTCTAAAAAGTTCACTCCTTGTTCTATTTTCCTCTTTCATTAATCTCTTTATCTTTTTTTCCATTTCTGGAGGTATAGATAATGTTATAGGTGTAGTTACTCGAGCCATATTATTACTTAGTATTATTATTTTAGGATATCAAGTAAAAAATATCCTTGTCAAAACGATTTACTCAATAATTACTCTTAACACTTCTTCTATCGATGTTATCCCTTGGACAGCTTTGACAAACCCATCTTCAATCATTGTCTTCATTCCTTCTTTTTGGGCCTGGGCTTGAATTTGGTCAGTAGTGGCTTGCTTTACTATTAAATCCTTTATAGTTTCAGTGACTGGTAAAACTTCAAAAATACCAATTCTTCCTTTATAACCTTCTGGACAATCTTTAGTTGGCTTGGGCCTATAAAAGGGAATTTTATTGAAAGTTTGTTTTGGTTTAACCAATTTTTCTTCTCTCAAAATTTCTAAAATTCTATTTAAATCACAATATCTAGCCAGATTTTTTAGTTCCGATTCTTTTAAATAATATTTTTCTTTCTCTTCGCACAATCTTCTAACTAATCTTTGGGCTAAAATAACATTTAAAGTAGAAGAAATTAAAAATGGTTCGGCTTTCATGTCAATTAAGCGAGGAAGGGCGCCGGCTGCTGTATTGGTGTGTAAAGTTGATAAAACCAAATGACCAGTTAAAGCCGCATTGATGGCCAGGCTAGCAGTTTCGTTGTCTCTGATTTCCCCAACCATTAGAATATCAGGGTCTTGCCGGACCAAAGCTCTAAGCCCTGCAGCAAAAGTGAGACCAATTTTGGGATTAACCTGAGTCTGATTGATCCTGGGCATTCGATATTCAACCGGGTCTTCAATAGTGGAAATATTGACGCTAGGATTATTCAAAATCTCCATCATGGCATATAAAGTGGTGGTTTTTCCGCAACCGGTTGGACCAGTAACCAAAATCATGCCGACTGGCTTTCTTAAATTATACTGAATTTTTTCTAGGGCCTCACCCCTTAGACCAAGCCCTTCTAAAGTATAGGCCTTGGCAGTTTCAGATAATAATCTCATAACAATTTTTTCGCCATCAAAAACCGGTAAGACCGAAACTCGCAGCGAATATTTATATCCTTCGGTCTCAACTTTAAAACGCCCATCCTGAGGAAGTCGGTGTTCGTCTAATTTCAAATTGGATAAAACTTTCAGCCGGGCAACAATTCCGGGAGCAGAAATTTTAGGTAGGGTCATAACATCTCTTAAAATTCCATCAATTCGATATCTGACCACCACTTCTTTTTCCATCGGCTCAATGTGAATATCCGAGGCCCTCTGTAAAATGGCATGTTTGATTAAGGTATCAACAATTCTAATCACCGGTAATTCTTCAGCCATCTTCTGCAACTCAGCCTTTTCCTCTATTACTTCCTCTTCCTTAATCGACGTTATCACCCCAACTTCTTTTTTAATTATTTCCCCGAATTCAGCCTCCAGAGTCTTTTGATATTGGCGAAGAATGTTTTTAATGCTTTCTGGCGTGGTAAGCCGAGGTAAAATTCTTAAGGTTGTGGTTTTTTTAATAAATTCAATAGTTCGGAGGTCCTCTGGGTCTAACATTGCTACCTCCAAATCATTTCCTTTTTTTCTAAAGGCAATAATATTGTGGCTTCTGGCAATGGGTTCGGGAATAATTTTTAAGACTTCGGGAGGAACAATTTCTTTTTCTAAATTAACAAAGGGAATTCCTAAAATATAGGCCTCTAATTTAATCAATTCTTCCTGGTTAATCAAGCCTTCACAAACCAAAACATCACCAACTTTCTGCTTGGTTTTTTCTGCTTTTTTAAGACAATTATCAAATTGTTCGACAGTCACTAAACCGGCATCCACTAAAAAGGCCTTTAATTGCTGGT
>JASEJL010000044.1:2755-7034 GCA_030016465.1 Patescibacteria group bacterium
AGGGCTTTCTTGATTTTCTCCACCACTTCCTCCAAAGTATACTGAGCTTTAACTAGGTAAGTAGTCGCTCCTAATTCAATGGCTTTATCAACATCGGAAATCTCTTCCAAATTGGTCAAAATAATAATTGGAATTTCTTTTGTTTCTTTATCTTCTTTTAATTTCTTTAAAACCTCAAAGCCATGCATCTTTGGTAAAATCAAATCTAATAAAATTAAATCTGGTTTTTTATCTTTGGCCAACCTCAAGCCCACTTCGCCATCTAATGCCGAAATCATCTCATATCCTTCTTGTTTTAAAATTTCGCCAAAAGTCTTTTGCAAGGCCGATTCATCTTCAATAAAAAGAACAGTTTTCATAAAATTACACGAATTAGTATACGAATTTTATGCGAATTAGACACGAATAAAAGTATTCGCATATAATTCGTATATCATTCGTATAGAAATTCGCGTGGTTTAACTTTTAATCGGTAGCGTGAACCAGAAGGTCGACCCGACGTCCTCCTGGCTTTTAAAGCCGATTTTCCCGCCCGATCTCTCAATGATAGCTTTTGAAATATATAAACCTAAGCCAGAACCCTGGGTTTGGTATCTTAAGATGTTTTTCGCGCGAAAGAATTTTTGGAAAATGTATTTTTGGTCTTCTCTAGGGATGCCAACACCATTATCTTTAATTTCAAAATATAAATTCCGACCCCTCTTTTCCAATAATATCTTGACTTTTCCATTATCTTTAACGTATCTGATAGCATTATCCAAAAGATTTTCAACCACTAATCTAATTTGAGAAAAATCAGCAAGAATTTTTGGCAAATTTTCTTGGCTTTTAAATTCTATTTCCACATTTGAGGCCTCGGTAAAGAGTTGAAACTCGGAAATTAACTTGTTAATTAAATCCTCAAGGGAAATTTCTTTTTTATTTAGAGGTAAGGTGGCAGTTTCTAAGCGAGAAACAATTAGCAAATCAAAAATCAATTCTTCCATTCTGGCACTATTTTCCTTTAAAATTCTAAAATATTCGGTCTGTTTTTCTCCAATCTTTCCCAATCTTCCTGACATCAATAATTCAATTGCCCACTTTAAATTGGAAAGGGGTGAACGAAGCTGATGGGAGACAATACTGATAAATTCTGATTTCATTCGGCTGGCCTCAGCTAACCTTTCAAAAGAGCGGGTGATGATAACAGCGATGATAAATAAAATGAGGGCGATTAAAAGAGTAATTAAAGCCACCAATTCTGGTTCCTCAATATAGCGATTTCCAATAGCATAGGTAGTTAAACTTGAACCAATAATAATTATTCCCATAATAAGAAAAAGAAACTGGGGACACTGCCAGAGGGGTAAATTATATCTTTTGCATTGAGCCAGAATATTTAGTTGGCTAAGAACATTTTTAAAGTCCATTAAAATAATTATAGCACCCCCTTAGAAGTTTTCAAACGATAGTCGATAAAAAATTCTTTGTTAAAAGCAAACAATTTGAAATTTCTAAAGGGGTATCATTGACGCAAAGAAAAAAAAATGGTAGTAAAGAATTGCAAGGCATAATGCATGCCTGCCCGTCTAAATTTTGTAAAGCAAAATTTGGCAGATAAAGTTAAGATAAACACTTCTTGCCTGCCAAAATTTCGACGGAGTGTGGCCTAGTGGTTTAGGGCGCTTGGTTTGGGACCAAGAGATCGTGGGTTCAAATCCCACCACTCCGAAATTTAGGCGGGTAAAAAAAGATTTAGTCCAGGTCCAAATCCCGGCTCTCCAATGCGGGAGTAATTCAGCGGCAGAATGCTTGCTTTCCAAGCAAGACGTCACGGGTTCAAATCCCGTCTCCCGCTCCAAATTAAACGATTTCAAACTTGGCTTTGAGAAAGGTTCCCAGTGATTGAACCAAAGTAGTGTTAAGACAAATAAAGAAATTGTGTCCGAGATTAGAAGTCTCTCAAAGAATAAGAAAGAAAAAGAAGAAGAAGAAACCTATCGCTATCCAAAAGATAATAAATAAAATTATTGTAAGGATTGCTCTAATTGCCTTGTTTTTGAGACCAATTTTGTTTAGGAGAAATTCAATCAATAAGAAAATGGGCCAGCTAATAATAGCCCAAACAGAGATTTTGATTGCTATCCACTGTAATTCCGTTTCACCTCTCCAAAGCATTGAGATTATCAGGGGAAGACTCAACAATAATACAAAAATTATTGAAAATGAAAACGGAAAACTTAACCTCGAATGCCTAATATCTGCCCCCCACTTTTTCCTTACATAATTAGAAATTAAAACTAAACCAATTAGTGTAAGAATATTACTAAGCCCCAATAGGGCATATTTTTTAAATTTGCGGAAACATAACAACCCAGCAAGACCTCCCGCTATGAAGGAAGCAATGCCAACAATTAATAGATACAGAAATAGTGCAACGATTAAAGAATTGTTTATAGCCCATAAAGCAGAAGAGATTTTTAATGGCCTCCCCCTCTCCATCCATAAGTCTTTTTTCAATAACTTAGCCGGGGCATTAATAGTTATTTTGGTATATTCTGTTTCTTTTTTCCATGGTTTTTTGCCTCCATAGAATTTTTCTAGTTCTGGAGAAGCCAATTTCTCTATATCGCTAAAATCAAAGAAACCAGATGAATTAATCACAAGCAATTTTCCATATATTTCTAATGCCATCGTATAATCATCTCTGATTTTACTGCTATATAAAGGGCGAGAGTTGCACATATTCTTAATATCACCTAATAAAAGTTTTGCCTCATCCCCTCGTTCTTTATCATTTTCTAATTCTTGAAGCGAAGAAGGATATCTGTTATGGTCGAGACGATACATCTCCATCAACGATTTGAACTGAGCCATATCGCTATAGCATCTAGCTTCTCGAGCACCACCATGCCCTTTTGTTCTCTCTGTAAAATAACTTACTTCAGTATAAGGTTTTATCTCTGAAAAAATTTCTGGCTTAACATGGTCTAAAACCCGAATTGTGATAGGCACCTCTAAGTCCTCGTAGGCACTGGTAAGAATTAAAGGATAATAAATCTTTGATGTAGGAAAACTCATAAAAATCCCTCGTTGTCCCCTACTTTCTTCACTTACCGCTCCAGAAGCAATCCAAGAAACGACAAAAGAGTAATCTTTCTCTATATAAGAATTCAATTCAGAAATACCCTCTTGTTTTATATTGAATCCTTTTTGAGAAAAATAATTATAGATAGCTTGGCTGTTTTTGGCGGTTATAACTTCTGCAATCATTCCTGCTTTTTCTATATGAGTCTCTACAGAAACCAAATCACCAGAAGCCATTTCACCACTAATTCCTCCGCCAGCGCCACTTAATGAAACAAAAATTATTGACAAGGGGAAAGTCCAAATTTGACCGAATAGGCCTGCATAATATGAGCCCGTAAGATTTTCAGAGAATTTAATTTTTGCCTTTGATATTATCTCATCTCCAAAAAAGATTGGCAGTTCAGAAGTAATATCTATCCCTACTTTTTCTGGCGTGCTGGGAACGGGTATTATCCAAGCAATGTCTGATTTTTCTTCTTCAAGGTCAACTGCAATAATCAATTTTTCTATTCCCTGCTCATAATTAATAAATGCTTGTTGACTATTTTGGTCTACCCATGTCCAGTCGCCTTCAGGTAATGGTCTAATAACAACACCATCAGCAAGCGCTGAAAAAGGTGAAATAATAAAAGTTATTATAAGTAAAAAATAGATAAATTTTTTTGTCATATCACTTTCCTTAATTATACTACGGTTATCTTATTATACCAAGTAATTACATAATAGAGAAATAAAACGAAGCTTATCAATTCCGCTAAATAAAATTTTATTTTTAAATTTTTTACCTCCATTTTTGAATATAAAATAAGGGTAAGTAACCGAGCCAAGACCGAGCCAACCAAAAAAGAGAGATTAGAAAAAACACTGAAAGTGTATATAGTGGGAGTAAGGTTTTAGCGGTTTAAATCCAATTTCTTTGACTTATGGATTAAGTTTGGTAAAATAAAAGGAATTTCTCCCCCACCCTCGCTTTAACTGCCGCCAAATTTCCTATTTCGCTTTGCAAAATGCGGTGCCAATTAAAAATTAAAAAAGTGTTGCTCTTGCCCCTCTTGCTCATACACGGGCAACAATAAGAAACTCCTGCACGTAAGCAAATTTTTCTTTTAGAAAATTTTGTGATATTTTGCTTTAATTTTGGGAAGTATTTTCTTTGACAACACATTCGTTCAGTTAGCTGGCTCTAAGCACTATTTTGCTCTCTATGTTG
>JASEJL010000045.1 GCA_030016465.1 Patescibacteria group bacterium
GGACTGATCCACTAAATCCTGATACTGATGGTGATGGATTGAGTGATGGAGAAGAAGTAAAACCGGCACAAAAAGTGGTGTCAGAAAGAGTTAAAAGGATAATGAAACCTATTACCAAAGAGGCTGAAGAGATCGTTGAAAAAATTACTAGGAAATTAGAAATGAAGAAAGAGGAAATCGAAAAAGAAAGGGAATTACAGCCCATTCTAAAGAAACCGATAGAAGAAGTAGAGAGGAAGATACCTTTTCTAAAAGTTCCCAAGGAGAAAATACCAACTTGGCAGCAGATACGTATCTGGCTAATTAGCGCAATTATTTACATCCTCAGGAACTGGTGGTTACTGCTTATAGTCGTCCTGATAATAATTCGAATTTTGTGGAAAATAAAAACTAAGGTTTTCAAGCAAAATGTTTAAATAATAATTATTAAAGATTGAGAGAAGGTGAAAAAATGATCAAAATTACTACCAAGATAATTATCCAAGGAAAATCACCTCAGCAAATTTTTGATTGGATAGGTAATCTAAATCAAGAAAGATAGATCCAATGGCATCCTAGTGCACACAAAGAATTTAAGAAAATCAAGGAAACAGAAAACCTTATTGGAAGTATCATTTATTTTGATGAAATATTTGACGGAATTAGAGTTAAAAAGAAATGGAAAGTTGTTGACGTAAAAAAGAATTTACCTATTTCATTTGAAGGAAAAATGAAGGCTAAAGCTTTTTATCCGATCTATCTCCATTTATCAGGGAGAAAGATAGATAGCAATACAGAAATTACTCATACACTTCTGATAGGTTTTTCTTTTAAAGGTTTAGAGAAAATTTTTGATTGGTTTGTAAGAAATTTTATTCTTACAGAGAGAAAAATAAAAGCTCTGGAAAAGCATACTACTGAAGAATTCAAAAATCTTGAGAAGATGATATAATTTCAGTAGGCCAACATCGCATACTAAAATTACCTTCAGCAACTTCTTTTGCCTGCAATTGATGTTAAAGAGGAAATTTGAAGGTCTAAAATAGAAAGGAAATATGGAAAATAGTAAAAGAAGAATACCAGGCCTGCTTTGAATTGTTTACAAATTTTCTTTAGAAACTTAAATGGCAAGTCTTATTAAAGTAAAAAATTTGACTAAGAAATTTGGAGATTTGGTAGCCGTAAATAATATCTCTTTTGAGATTCAAGAAAAAGAGATTTTTGGTTTACTCGGTCCTAATGGAGCAGGAAAAACTACCATCATAAATATGCTTTCCTGTTATTTAGAGCCAACATCTGGTGAAGCTTGGATAGCAGACAAAAGTATAATCAAAGAACCTCAAGAAGTAAAAAAGATAATTGGTCTTGTCCCTCAAGAAATTGCTTTATATCCTAACCTAACTGCTATAGAACACCTCAAATTTTTTGGCAGGATTCACAATATTCCTTCTAAAAAATTAGAAGAAAAATGTAAAGAACTTTTAAATCTGGTAAGGCTTTATGAGAGAAGAAATGATTTAGTAAAAATATATTCTGGGGGAATGAAGAGAAGACTTAACATTGCCTGCGGACTTTTAAACGATCCTAAGTTTTTGATGATGGACGAACCAACTTTAGGAGTAGATCCCCAATCTCGAGAACTTATTTTTGAGAATATTTTTAAAATTAGAGAAAGAGGTGTGGCTATCCTTTATACCACTCATTATTTAGAAGAGGCAGAAAGGCTCTGTGACAGAATTAACATCATTGATGAAGGAAAAAGTCTGGCTCTGGGAAGTTTAGATGAACTTCTAACCAGACTAGAGGCTAAGATAGAAATTAAACCCACTAAAGCTGGAAGATTAGAACAATTATTTATTCAATTAACAGGAAAAAGACTCCGAGATTAAAATGAAACATCTTCTTTTGTTTACAACTAAAGAATTTCTCATTCTTTGGAGAGATAAAGGAGCCTTAGTTATGCTTCTTTTAGTACCGATAGTATTGATTGTTATTGCCAGCTTTGCTCTTTCAGGAGTTTTTGGTGGTGGGAAAATGGATATTAAACTTCCTGTGATTAATTATGATAAAGAAGGTGAGATTTCCCAAGAAATTATTGCTATTTTGGAAAATCATCCAAATATTACTTTAGAAAAAGATATTTCTAAAGATGAAGCCCAAGCTAAAGTGGGAGAAGGTAAATATCCAGCAGCTTTAATTATTCCAGAAAATTTTAGCCAGAAAATAACTTTTGGTGAAAAAACAGAACTAAAACTGCTTTACGATCCCAATTCCAATGTTGAGTACCCATTTGTTAAAGGGGTAATCGAAGGGATAATAGAAAAAATCAATAGTATTAGATTAGCTATTCAGACTGCTTTAATAGAAGTCAACAAAGTAAATTCTCAACTTGATCCAGAAAAAATAGTTAAAGAAGCTCATGAAATTACTCAGAATTTAGCTGCAGAAGGTGGCTTAAAACTTACTCTTTTTAAAGCTAGAGAAGAAACTAGGGAAGCAGACCCATTTGCTCAAAATGTTCCTGGCTATGCTATTATGTTTATGCTTTTTGGAATTCTGGGAGGAATAGAAGCTCTTTTAGAAGAAAAAGAAACGGGCATTTTCAAAAGAATTCTCTCTTTGCCCATTAAAAAATATTCACTTCTTGGAGGAAAACTTCTTTCTTGGTTTTTGATAGCCATTTTGCAAATGGCCATAATCTTAACTATTGCTCATTTTATCTTTGACCTTTATTTAGGAAAATCAATTCTAGCCTTAATCTTAGTTGTCTCTACTTGTAGCTTTGCTTCCACTTCTATTGGAACTTTGATTTCTGCTTTTGTTAAATCAAAAAAAACAGGCCATACCAATGTGTATATTGATTATTTTGGCTATGTCAGCTTTAGGTGGTTCTTGGTGGCCTCTTTGGATTGAACCAGAATGGATGCAGAAACTAGCCCATCTTACTATTACTGCTTGGGGTATGGATGCCTTTTCAGATCTTTTAATCTACAACAGAGGACTTTCAGATGTTTGGTTAGAAATTGGAATTTTAGGACTTTATGGAGCTGTCTGTTTTACTGTTGGCCTTATCTTTTTCAAATTCAAAGAAGAATAAAATTGACAGATTGAATTTGAGATGAGTCATTTGAGATGATTCAAAGTACTAAGATACGATCCAAACATCTCTAAAATATGGAAGACATTAAAATAGAAGAGCTGAGAGTTTCGGATAAACCAGAACTGCTTGAGTTATTCACTCAAGCTTTTAAAGATTATCCCTTAATTCCAGCTCTTGGTGTTAATCCTGAAGCAACAAGGGGCAGTAATGAAATCTTTTATTAATTTCTTTGGAGAGACAAAAAGTTCTCTCTTATATGGAATTCGAAAAGACAATAAACTTATTTGTGCCTCACTTTCTGTAGATTCGACAACTAAGCCATCCATATTAAGGTTGATAAGATTTATCTTTTCTCTATCTAGAGCTTTGGGATGGCAGACTGCAAAAAAGCTTGAGGTAGTCCATAAAGAAGAGCCAAAATACAAAGAACGCCACCTTGAACTTGTCTTACTTGGAACATTGCCAGCATATCAAAAACAGGGATTGGGTAAAAGAATACTTCATTTTCTATATGATAAGGCGAGGAAGGAGGGCTACAAAGGGATAATCCTCGTTACTGGTCGTGACACACCAGCTTTTCACTTCTATTTGAAAGAGGGATTCATTGTAGAAAAAGAATTTACAATTGGAGATACAACACTATGTTGGATGCGACTTGCACTTTGAAACTCTCTTGCCGACTGCATATAACAGCGGATAAAAGGCTTCACCCAGGTTGCCTGCGACAACTTCTTTTATCCGCAAAGCGTTAGACGAAATTGTAAGATAGGTGAAAAAATATGACTAAAACTCAAAAAATTTTATTAATAACTGTAACCATTATTTTAGTTCTTGTTTTGGCGAGAATTTTTAGTTTTTGGTATTTTACAGATATTTCTCGATGCGATAAGATCCAAAATGTAGAAAAAAGAGATAATTGTTATTTAAGATTCATAGCTGATGGATATGGTGATCTTCTTTTATGTGATAAAATTCACACCCTTGAAATAAAAGATGAGTGTTATATAGCAATGGCTCTACGAGAAGAAAGTCTTTCTGTATGTGAGAAAGTTGGAAATTTACAAAATAAAGAAAGATGTTATTCAGAAATTGCTCAAATCAAACAAGATCTTTCTATCTGTGATAAAATTGAGGATTCAGAGACAAAAGAATTTTGTTATATAAATATTGCCGTATCCCAAAAAAATCTTTCTATATGTGACAAGATTGAAACTATGGCAGGGAAAGAAGACTGTTATGTTTATATTGCGGCAGAGGCAAAAGATGTCTCTATATGCGAAAAAATTCAAACACCAGAAGAAAAAGAACGTTGTTTTATAAATGTTGCTACAGAAAAACGAGATTCTTCTATTTGCGATAAAATCCTTAATAAAGAGCTAAAAGATGAGTGTTATACCCAATCTAGATAATATATAAATTAAAATTTTTTTTGTAATTCCTATTATTCTAAAGGTAGATTAAAAAATAAAATTGAAAGAAGATGAAAAAAATATGTCAGACAAAAATTTAGCACCAGTATGCAGGATATACTGGGGAAGCTGTGAATACTTTAGGAAATAATGTCAAGGATGTGGCAATGTAAAAGGCAAGCCGTTCTGGACAGTTCAAATGAAAGTTGAAGTCTGTCCATTATACGATTGTTGCATTAACAAAAAACAGTTAGAATATTGTAGACTATGTGATGAATTCCCTTGCAAGATATTTACAGACTTCTACGCCCATCTTTAAACGAAGAAAAGGTAGAGAAGGCAATTCTTGCACGAAAAACGAACTTACAAAGAGAAAAGAAATTGGAACGGAAAAGTGGTTTGAGGAGAGAAAAACTTGCAAGAAATAAGATGAATATTTACGGCAGGATCCAGGAACTCTGCAGTTGCTTTGCAACCTTGCCCTGATGGATCATATAACACAGGCTATACGGCTTCGCTGCGCTTCGCTCAAATCCCGACTTCCTTGGAACTTCGTATAACCCCATCCCGGTAAGTGAAATTTTTACTCGGATGCCTTAATGAACTTTGGTTTCGAAACATTTATCAAATCAGTCTTATTTAACAATACTATTCAATATTATGAGATGGGTATTACGCTCCAAAATTCACAAAGCAATAGTTACTGAAGCCAATTTAAATTATATAGGTAGCATTACTATTGACGAGGACTTGATGGAAAAAGCCGGTTTTTGGCCTGGTGAAAAAGTCTTAGTAGTTAGTAATACTTCTGGTGCAAGATTAGAAACTTATGTAATTGTAGGCGAAAGAGGTTCTGGGATTATTTCTATGAATGGCGCCGCCTCTCACCTGATTAAAGTCGGTGAAGAAATAATTATAATGGGTTTTGAATTAACAAATAAACCAATTAAACCAAAAAATATCCTCGTTGATAAAAATAATAAATTCGTGAAATATTTATGAAAATGAGCATCGCATATCTTTGGGAGATTTGTATCAAATTTATGTGTATAGGCAATGATGCCTGGACATATGCTACCATTAGATTAATGGCCATAAATGTTAAATAGAGCGGCTCGCAACTCTTCTCATCTTCCCTTTGGTACTCGGTCTCGGCTTTGCCAAGACTCCGGATAACAGCGGATAAAAGGGAAATTTCCAATTTTCCCAAATCCAGCCCTCTATGCTTATGTTTTATTATGAAGCTTACAGTGATGAAAAAACAGGCCCGATTAGGAAAGAAAAATTAAAATTATGTATATATGGTAGTGCTTGGCCTGGACTGAAGAAAAGACTAGGCTTGTAATGCTTAGAGAACTGGACTTTTTTTATCCGCAAAGCGTTAGGCGAAATTGCCAAAGGAGATATTATTGGTGGATTGTTGCAATTTGTCCTATTAGCAATAAAACCATTATATACCGTATTCAGGAAATAAACTTCTCTTCATCCAAATACTTAAAACATTAGTCCTTTGCCAAAAAGGTTAGGCTAAGCGCCTAGCCTTTTCTTTTTTGGAAATTTATCTAAAACTCCATTGGAAATTATTAGGTTTTGCTGCCCAATTTAAGAATTTGACTTTTTTTATTAGGTGGGTAAACTTAATTAATGATGAGAAAAAAGAGACAATTTAATATTGCAAAAATTTTAAAAAACTTTTTTGGAAAGAAAAAGGAAGTTTTATTTTGCTATTTATTTGGGTCTTTAGCTTACCAAAATTTCACTAAAAAGAGTGATGTAGATTTAGCAGTATATTTAGATGAAAAAAAATGTAAGGATTTTTTTGAAAAAAGATTAGAATTAATTTCTCAAATTTCTCCCTTACTGAAAAAAGAGGCTGATATTGTGGTTTTAAATACTGCCCCTCTTTTTTTAAAATATGTAATTTTGCAAGAGGGAAAATTAATTTTTGAGAGGGATAAAGGGAAAAGGATCGATTTCGAATTAAAAATAGTGAATGAATATTTTGATTTCAAACCGATTTTAGAAAAATATCGCCAGAGGCTATTAAGTGGTTAATTTTCAATGACCTCCCTAACCAAACAAAAAATTTTAGAAAAGTTGGAAAATTTTGAAGAATATTTGGGTTATCTTTATCAGCTTCAAAAAGAGGCAAGAAATGAGAAAGTTTTTTTATCTGATTTTCATCTCTTTGGAAATACTGAAAGATATCTTCAGTTATCTATTCAAATAATCATCGATATTTCTCATTTAATAATAATTGATTTGAGGCTGAGGCGGCCCGAAGATAACTACGAAGCAATTTCAATTCTTTTTGAAAATAAAATAATCTCTGAGGAATTATCAAAAAAGCTTACTAGAATGGTAGGGTTAAGAAATATCTTAGTTCATGAATATGGTAAAATAGATAGAAAAAAAATTTACAAAATCTTAAAAAAAGAACTTCAAGATTTAAAAGAATTTAAAAAGCAAATTATTAAATTTCTTAAAACATGAGGTATTAATTATGAGATTGAAATAAAATGCCTGCCAATTTGGCGG
>JASEJL010000046.1 GCA_030016465.1 Patescibacteria group bacterium
GGCTTCACAATCTGACAAGCCGAAGTAATCTCTCCTCTTTTATAAGCTGCCATTTCGACAATAAAAACCTCAATGTCTTCAGTTAATTTTTCTAAAATCAGTTTGGCTATGGCGATATCGGTATTCTGGTGGGCAGGGGTTGAAAGAACCTTAAATTTGGAAGACAAAATGGTACTCAAAAATTCTTTGGTTGAGGTTTTGCCATAACTGCCGGTAATACCAATGACAATGAGATTTTTAAATTTTGCCCTTTTTTCTGTAGCTTTTTTAATAATTTTGTTTTGCCAATGAACTGTTAGGGGTTGAAACAGCAAAACAATTCCAGAAACAGTAAAAGGAGTTAAAATATCAAAAGAAAGAAGTGAAAAGGAAAACCAATAAAATAATTTTATCTTTTGAAAGAGAATAAAAAGAAATAAAAATTCGACAATTAAACTTACCAAAATTAAGACTTTGCCCTTTGGAGTTAAAACCGGTTTCTTTAATTTTTTTTGAAAAAAATCTACCAAGGTTTTAGCACCTTCAAAAAAATATATAACTGCTAAAGCTACCATCCAAAAAGCATATAATTGCCAGGCTAATAATTTAGGATAAAAAGCTAAAGATAAAGCCCAAAGAAATAAAATAATCTTAAAAATAAAAAAGAAATTGAAAAAAAGTTTTTTTCCCTGGTAGGTCTGGAAGTGATCAAAAAGGCGACTGAAACGATATTCTTTCAGTTGCCAGAGATAAAGCCAAAATAAAATGGCTTTAGTTTCCCGAATAAACCAAAGAAAACTTAGAGGAATAAAGAAAAAAGACATTTATTTTATAAATTGTAAAATTTTTTCAACCAAAATTTTTGGTGCTTCAAAATGAGGATTATGTTTAACGCCCGGAATAATTTCCAGCACAGCAGATGGAATTTTTTCTTTTATATAATGGGCATGGCAAAGCGGCGTTATCTTGTCTTCCCTGCCCCAAATAAGCAGGGTGGGAATCTTAATTTCAGAAAAAATATGGGAGATATCTTCTTCAAGCACTTTTAGATAAGTCTGTTTCATTACCCCTTCTGTTAACAAATAATCGCTCTGGCGGAATAATGTTTGGTAAGCAATTCTTCTGGCCAAATCGTAAAAGGGTAAAAAAGAAAAAGTATTCAAAAGATGGGCTACTTTTTTTAGTATTTCTTTTTTTAATTTTTTTCTTCGAATACCAGCACTATCTACCAAAATTAATTTTTTAACTTTCTCAGGATATTTAATCGAAAACTTGGTGGCTACCGAACCGCCGAAAGAATGCCCAACTAAAAATATCTCTGAGAGATTATTCTCCTCGCAAAAGTTTCTCAGCCATTCGACATAATCATCTATTGCCCAGGGTTTTATTGGTGGTGACGTTTGACCAAAACCAGGGAGATCAGGGACATAAACTTTATACCCCTCGTCTTCTAAAAGTTCTTTCACCCCGCTCCATTGCTGAGAAGAAGCCAACCAACTCCAACCATGCAGAATGACAATAGAATGCACCATAAATTATTTTATTTCTTTAAATCCAGTGTATTTTTGTAAGACCTCAGGCACCAAAATACTTCCATCTTTTTGCTGGTAATTCTCAATGATAGCAATCAAGGTCCGACCAATAGCAAAGGCAGTACCATTAATAGTATGAACAAAATTTAATTTGCCTGATTTATCGCGATATCTAATATTTAATCTCCTAGCCTGGAAATCAGTACAATTGGAAGTGGAATGGGTCTCGCGATAGCGATTCTCAGAAGGCAGCCAAGCCTCAATATCATATTTACTAGCTGTTGGCCTTCCCAGATCTCCCGTACATATTTGAACTACCCGATAGGGAATCTTGAGAAGTTTCATTAAATTCTCCTCTATTTCTAAGAAAAATTGGTGTTCTTTCCTTGAATCTTCAGGTTTAGAGAAACTAAACATCTCTACCTTATCAAATTGATGAACCCGAAGAATTCCTTTGGTGTCTTTACCATAAGCACCGGCTTCCCGGCGAAAGCAGGTGGAAAAACCAACATACCTTCGGGGTAATTCTTCTTCTGCAAAAATTTCGCCAGCGTGCATGGTGCCAATTGGCTGTTCTGCGGTGCCGGCTAAAAATAAACCATCTTTTGGTAAATAATAGGCCTCTTCCCTATCTGTTTGTTCTATATAACCCATCCCTTTCATCATTTTAGCTTTCATCATCACTGGGGGGATGACCGGAATAAAACCTCTTTTTAAAAGATTGTCAAAAGCCAAATTTATTAAAGCGAATTCCAACAAAACCGCTTCTTTTTTCAAATAACCAAACCTTGTGCCAGCAATTTTAGCTGCTCTTTTAACATCAATTAAATCCAGTTTTTCAGCAATTTCCAGATAATCTTTTGGTTTAAAATCAAATTTTAGCTTCTCGCCTACTTCTCTTAAAACAACATTATCCCTTTCATCTTTCCCTATCGGCACATCTTCTAAGGGCAAATTGGGAATCTGAAACATCAACTCATTAAACTTTCTTTCAATTTCTTTTAAATTTTTAGTCAATCTATCACTATTTCTATCCAACTCTCTCATTTGCAAAATTATTTTTTTCTTTTCCTTTTCAACCTTGGTTTTGGCAATTTCTTTTGAGGCCTTATTCTTCTGGGCCCTCATATTTTCTAAGGCCTGTAATGTCTCGCGGCGCTTTTTATCCACCTCCAAAAGCTTATCAATATCAACCTTGACCTGCTTTTCTTTGCATCCCTTTTTTACCTTATTTGGATTTTCTCGAATAAACTTAATATCAAGCATGGAGGGTGGTGGGTGGGTTGTAGTCTTTGACAATGTCCGGATGTTCTCTTATAAATTTAATGTCTAACATATTTTATTTTGAGCTTGCGTAACGTAACGACGTGTGTAACGAAGTGTGTAACGAGGTCTTTCCTCGTTACATTATTTTTTGAGTTTGTGGCGAATTAAAATTAAACCAATAATTCCGAAAGTTAATAAAATTAGGTTTAAGGACCAGTAAACTTCTTTGTCAATTAAAGTTGGTTGATACTTCAATGGCCAAAAAGGAAAAACATCAAAATGGGTTAAGCTATCAAAGAAAATATGAATTAACGAGGCAACTAAAGAACTAAAAAATAAAACTGGGAAAGAAAAAGATTGGCGAATTTTATATCTTAAAGAAATCTGATTTAATTTTTTTCGGAATTTCCATAAAATTGCCGCGATTATTAAACTGCCAAACAGCGCTCCCAAAATTGAATGAAAAAATCCATGATGGGGACAAGAATAGCAAGGGTTAATAATGAGTAAAACTATTGGCTCTATATCCATCACTACACTCCCCAAAAGTAAAGCCCATAAATTAAAAAATTTTAAAGTAAAAACTCCTAAAAGCAATCCTGGACCTAAATGTAAAGGAGTTAAAGGCATGCCAAGATAAGTTCCTTTTTTGTTTTTTCTTTACTCTTTTTGACTAATTCAAGCATTTTCTTAAGATTTGGTTTTAAATTAAGAATTTTAATCCTTATTTTTCTGCCTTTAAAATTACTTAAAAAATTTAGCAATTCATCGGCAAAAGTTCTGGAAATAAATTTTACTTCACTAAAATCTAAACAAATAGTAGTTGCTAATTTTATCTCTTTAGCCAATGGCTGAAATATTTTCTTTACTTCATCACGAAAAATTAAATATCTTTTTTTGATTTTAATCAATTTCATAATTATTTAACAATTTTATAAAAATCTAATTTCTTGATTTTTGTTTCGAGATTGATTTTTGTACCTTTAAAAGCTTTTTTAAGTTTTTTACCTTCTGTTTTATCATCAAAAATTAAAGAAGAGGCATGACCGGTGGTAATTGTCATTTTTCCTTTCAAAACCCTAACAAATTTTCTAATAGTATAAAGGTCATAACCCCTTTCAGATGGTTTTTTTGTTGAAAGTCCGCTTAAGGCAAATCCAATGGCGGAAAAATCATCTTTTGGATAAATCTTCCTCCGAAGATAAGATTTCCGCAAGCCTATCCCATCGTCATTAACCTCTATTGCACAATTTTTCTCAGAGATGCTTATTGAAACAAAGATTTTTTTGGCCTAAGAATGTTCCTTAACATTGGCAAATTGACAAAAAGCTCTGAAATTGAATAGAGAAGGAAGTCTAAAAATCCATTCGGAAATTTAACTTCTTCTAATTTCTCAGTTATTCGCTCAAATTCATCATCGAGCCAACTAAATTTTATTATTTTTTGATAATTAAACACTTATGAAAGTTAATTCCCAAAAGAGTGGAAATCCTACCAATAGAGTTTTATTTCGGTCTCGTTGTCGGAAATAAAATTACTTCTCTTAAGGAATGAGAATTGGTTAATAAAGCGACCAATCTGTCTATTCCTATGCCGAAGCCGGCAGCCGGGGGCATTCCGTATTCTAAGGCCTCAATGAAATCTTCGTCCAATCTTTGGGCTTCCTCTAAACCTGCTTTGAAAAACTTCTCCTGTTCCTCAAATCTTTTTCTTTGCTCAAGTGGGTCATTAAGTTCAGAGTAAGCCCAAATCAATTCCCAACTTCCCGCCACTAATTGAAAACTGGCTAACTTACCGGGAGCTTTTTCAAGAGTTTTGGCTAGAGGAGATTTTCCTAATGGATGATGGATAATAAAAGTTGGCTGCCAAATTTCCGGCAAACAAATTTTTTTATAAATTTCGTCAGCGATTTCAGATTTTCCTTCTCCTTTTTTAATTTCAATTCCTAATTTTTGCGCCTCTTTTTTTAAAGCTTCCACATGAATCTCATCTAAATTTATTTTTGTATATTTTTTAATTAATTGATTAAACTCTATTCTTGGCCAGGGGGTTTTGAAATTCAGTTTTTTTCCTTCATAAATAATTTCTAATTTGCCAAAATTTTTTTTAAGTAAATTCTCAAACATCCTTTCAGTTAATTTCATTAAATCCTTGTAATTGGCATAAGCCCAATAAAATTCGAGTATAGTAAAATCTGGATTGTGGGATCTATCAACTCCTTCATTTCGAAAAACTCTGCCAATTTCATAAACTTTTTCAAAACCGGCGACTAAAAGTCTCTTTAAATAAAGTTCGGGCGAAATGCGCAAATACAAATCTAAATCTAAAGCATTTAAATAAGTTTTAAAAGGCCTGGCCTTAGCTCCGCCATAAATTGGTTGCAAAATTGGCGTTTCCACTTCCAAAAATCCTTCTTTTTCTAAAAATTCTCTGATTTCTCTGATAATGCTTGAGCGGAGTTCAAATTTTCTTTTTATTTCTGGATTAAAAATCAAATCCAAATATCTCTTTCTAAACCTTTCTTCAACATTTTTTAAGCCATGCCATTTTTCTGGCAGGGGCAATAAACTTTTAGCCAGCATTTTAAAATCAGCTGCTTCAATTGTTCTTTCTCCTTTTTTTGTTTTAAATAAAATTCCCCTTATTTCAATAAAATCTCCGATATCAAAATTATTCAAGAAAAACTTGTATCCTGACTCCCCTATTCTATCTTTTTTCAAATAGGCCTGGATTTTTCCAGTTCCGTCTTCTAAATGCAAAAAGGTTGCTCCGCCATGTTCCCTTAAAGACCTAATCCTACCTACCAAAATTATTTCTTTTTTTAATCGAGCCAAATTATTAAAATCTCTTAAACTATCAACAATTTTGTGAGTTCTTTTTGTTTTTTCGGGATAAGCCAAAATCCCAGCCTTTCTAATTGCCTCCAACTTTTTTAACCTGATTTTTCTTAATTCATCTATGGTAGCCATATTTTTTAATTTTACTCCGTTTTATTTTTAAAGTCAAAAAACAAAAAAGGAACGGAAAAATGCACGTCCCTATTTTTTACTTGACATTTTCAATTGGCTGACCATTTTCCATTTTCTGACAGAGCTCTAACATTGCAAAGTCTCCTTCCCCTCGACAAATCATATCAATATTTTCATCTCTTATTACCTCTTCAGGACAAACAGTAGGGTGAACACCGCCACAAATAATAGGGGTATTGCTAACTTTTTTTGCCGCTTTGGCATATTTTTTAACAAAAAAACATGAAGAGTGGAAGAAAAGCCAATTAAATCAGGGTTTAATAACCTTACTTTCTCTTGAAATTCTTCCTCGGAAATTTCTTTGGTAAATTGAATAAGATTGGTTTGATGACTGGCTTTTTTAAAATAGCTGACAAAGCAAATACCGTGATGAAAGTAACCTGCATAATTTGGATTATCAGTTGCCAAATCTGGATAGACAAAGGTAATGCGCATATTTTATTGAGGGCTACATTTAATTTCTAAATGGTTTAAGGAATTCTAAATCAAAGGCAAAATTTCCTTGTTTTCTTGTCCCTCTGACTAAAAGTTTATTAAAGACTAAAGAAAAAATGAGCCCAAAAAGTGGTGTAAAAATTAAAACTGATGCCAATTGATTTTTCAAAAAAGGAAGGCCGGCCATATAACAAGTAATTAATCCTTCAAAATTCATTGGATACATTCCAAAAGTTAACCACCAGCCAAAATTGGTCCAGAGATAGAAAAAAAGAACTGATAAAATCCCCCCTCCAGCAATTTTTAAAAAATAATATTTTGAATTTCGCTTAAAGAAAATGCCAAAAATACCAATTAAAATAAAAGCTGACCAGGTAAAAAGATAAACCTTGAAAATATTGCTAAAGTGAAGCTCCCAACCGCGTCAAGACGCGGGAGGTTTTTTAAGTCAAAAAGTCTGAGTTGAGC
>JASEJL010000047.1 GCA_030016465.1 Patescibacteria group bacterium
TCCGCCGTGTGAAGGCTATAAAGCCGTAGATTGCGAAAACGAGCCCATATCTGCCGTAGATAGACCGGCATCTATTGCAAAAAGAATCCCGGTTTTTACATGCCGTTGTCATGCACTCTGGTTTGTGGCGCAAACATGAGTGCTTCTCCTCATACGGAAAAGGGATGATAGCAAGTGATGCACCTGGCTAAACCTCAAGGGCATGAAATGTTTCAGGCTATCATTACCATTGATAGAATACTTCACGAGCCTGTCCGTCTCGCAATCATGGCATTTCTGTATACTGTGCAACAAGCGGATTTTAGCTTGCTCAAGAGATATATTGGGCTATCTCAGGGGAACCTCTCCTCCCATCTACGAAGGCTAGAGAAGGAAGGCTATATTAAGATTGAGAAGGGTTTGTGACTCGTCACCCCAATACGGTAATTCACATTACAGAGGCAGGACACCGTGCCTATGAGGGATACCGAGTGCATATGGGACAGTTTTTACGAGATTTTCAATAGGAAGGATTTGATAATGATACCGTTATTAGCAGAGCCACCAACATTGTATCTATGAGTGAGGGAGAAGGACGCTGTCCTCATTGCAGAAAAGGGATAATGAAATCCAAAATTGATGAGGAGCAACCAACCGGCGAGCGAATAATAAATACTTACTATTCATGCGGGCATTCATCAACCCAAAAACAACATATTCAAATCTTGAACGAGACTGTCGAATTAGATGCATCACTCGGTACCAAATTAAAGAGTGCTTTAAAGGTACATGGTAAGCCAGCTCAAGTGGTTAAAGAAAACCTAAAGGGAGATGACATTGACAATCCATCAGAAAAGGTATTTAAAACGTATTACACTCTGCTAGATCCTATCACCCGAAAGGAAATGACAATCCAGACAGTGATTTACGAATCCGGAAAACTGAAGCATGTCCATTGTAAGGTGTGTGGCAATGAGTGGAAAATCAACACCTCACCAGATCTAAAACAGAAATTTATCTGCGATTTGCCACAAAAGCGGAGGATTGTATGCTTACGCTGTGGATTGAACTTCGACGTATGACAGCGAACGATCCCTCATTTACTAAACCTCATGAAATAAAAATACCAATAAACGTCCTTTTGACATTTCCAGTAAATTATAAATGTTTATACGTTGAATAGAGCCATTTAATGGCACGTGAGCTTGAGAGATTCGCTGCAGGCATTATATCTCTTATTGTTCTCGGTATAATGTCAATAATCGGGCCGTTACTTGCATCGCTATACGCACTAGGTATGGCAATAATATCTCCCCTCTTATTCATTAACCGACTTGAAAATACAGCAATAGGATTGCAGTGGCTGGGAGACTCTGTTCAACTCTATCAACAACTGATACCCAATCCGCCACTTTTCTTAGATATTGCATTTCTTGGGCTGTTTCTAGCAGGTTTATGGATAGTACTGAACTATACGACAGTTATTGGGTGGATTGTATCCGTAATAATCGACTCCATTCGGTAAACTGGAGATATATAACTTCAAAATTACATATTACCTATTTTACACTTGTTGTTCCGGTAAGTAGATATGATAAAATTCTGCTTGCTTGATTTTTCACTTGCTCGTTGGTACTACTCTCGCAATGTCTTAAAGGTTCAATAACATTAACATCAACGAATACCTCCTTCTTCCCCTTACCAATTATATTAGAGATGACTGCTAACCCGAATATCTGAACATCAGGATCTTCCCTTGATAATAATTCGATTATTTTCTCCAAAGTTCCAGATTCTTTTAATTTACTAACTACAAACCCAATATCATCTCTATCTGAACGAAGGACTATATCGTTTACAATTGATGCAGCTCCAGAACAAACAGCATACTTATCAGAAGACAGCCAATCAATTATATGTGGGAAAATATCAGTTTGTGCAACTTCCTGTGGCGATATTTTCTTAATCCCTTCTTGAAGGGACGATGCCAATTTCCATTTAAGCGACCAACTTTCATCCCCTTTGATAGTAAGGAGATACTCTTCAATTCCAGCCTTCTGAATAATGTGAACCAATAGTCGCTCAATGTCATCACCAGAGATGGCTCCATCGTCTTTTAACTGTTCTTTCAAAACTGAAATAATGCCTGTGTCCATTAAATCGTTGAATATATCAGTAGTAATAAAATGCTCAATCGCTTGTATTGCCTTTCTCCTCACCTCCCGACTAGGACTCGGGATAAACTGATACAGTTTCTCAATTGCAGCTTCTCGAAGATCTGGATTTTGTTGGCTAATAGTTATGATTAAACTCAATAAATCAATAGAATGAAGAGCTTTTTTTGTGTTGTCCGAAATAGGTATCTTGTCTAATACCAATTTAGCTCCACCATTGTAGATTATATAGTTAAGAGTAACGCGAGATAGATCGACGATTTGTTCATCTGGATAAACCAAACATTCAAGTAACAGATCAATCAGGTTCCCGTCAACGGAATCTATAACGCCACAATGTTCGATAATGCTCCGCAATGCTAAAAGCGAGTTGTATTTAATATCGTTTTTACCAGTTGAGACACACTTCATTAGGTGATGAGGAAGGCCAATGTCCAATGCTTTTTTTGCTCCAATAGGATTCACTAAATACGATACGATTTTACTCGTAGCCTCTAATCGAATCCTTCTTCGCTGATCTTCTAGTAAGGGTATTTGAGCTAAAAGATCTTGCTTTAACTTTTCATCCTCTACTTGAGATACACTCTCTGTTGAAACGACTTCACCTTGATGAATAATTTCATCTTTTGGTTGCTTCTCTTCTCGTATTATTCCGTAGGCTCTTAAAAGCTCAAAAGCAAAGGCTGCTGCATTTTCCGCTGCTTCCTTTTGCCAACCTTCGCCTTTAGTTGCGTCTTTATCATCGCAAAGATCAGATATACCACGTATAACGATAGCATCTATTTGTGGAGTTGTGTGAGCTGCAGTTAGGAAGCCATATCCTTCTTCTTCAACAGCAATCGCCCAAGGATATGATTTTAGACAATATTTGCTATATTCACTTGTTTTATCCTTGATCACTTTTTCACCAGATATTATATGGCCAATAATAGCATCAGGAGCGCGTTTTCTTGTTCCTGCAACTTCTGTAAGACGGTGAATCCAATTTTCTGTATGACATATATATTTCGAGTATTTCAGCAGTGTATGGGATGACCGCTGAACATGTATGGTTGGTGATATTTCTTCTTTCACTTTTCCATATTCAGCAGCAAAAACCTGATCAACAACGACTACGTCGCCTTTATTCACCTCTTTCAAGCCGCCTGCTATTCCAACGAATAACGCAACATCTGGGTGATAGGAGTGTAATAATTCCATTGTTGCAGTTGCTGTTTCTGGATTGTGTGCTCCAGCTTCTACGAAGACGACCTCCAACAGACTATCGTTAAATATAAAATCTCCCATAAAATAACCGGATTCACGAAGCATACGAATATTTTTAAGGTGACTTCTAATCGCCTCCGATTCCACCTTAAGTGCTGTTACTATTGCCACCTTTCCGATACATCGAGTGGGCATATCAACCATATCCGATAAAGCTAAATACGCACGGAAGTAGATAACCAATTCGAAAATCCATTATAAATTCAATCAAGAATATTTTCTAATTTTGGAGTGATACAATATTCTGAAGGCTCAGTCATCTTTGTTCTTCCCAAATCACTGAAATCGTAGATCGAAACACCAACAGAAGAATAAAAGTGTCTTATAAACTCTTCAGATCTTCTTATTGACCATGCGGCACATCCTGCACCGAGACATTTCTTGGGGAAAAATGCGTCTCCAGTTGATTTCATAAAAACATTCTCTGGAAATTTTCCCTTTAATTTCTCTGCCTTGTAACTGTTTTGGGGGTCTTCACTTGGCTGCCACTGAGGTTTATAATGTATCAATTCATTGCGTAAATCAATAAGATGCTGAAGATCGTATAGATCCTCGTTAATATCCATACCTGTGTCTTTTATAATCCGAAAAGCAGCCATATATTTATATAATATTTTACTGGTAATTTCACTATCATTCCCTTTTTCTCCTTTCTTCCAATCTCCCTTTCCCCATTTTGTTAGTAATTTTTGAATTGTTTCATCAGGGATTGCATTAAAAGACTCTTTTCGGAATGAGTCCATACCCGCCATAATAAAGAATTCATTGATTGTAGCTTCGAGATAGGCAACAGATGTGACAACCGCGCCAATAGCATAGGCCTGATCACTAATGAATTCCTCCCCAGCAGGAGATCCTTCAATATACTTCTTCTCAATCTCTTCGCATTCTTTCGAAAAGAGAATAGCGCATCTCTTGTGCTGAATAGAATAACGGGTGAAGACTGAAGGCTTGGCGGTCGCACTACTCTTTGCCGAAACACTGCCTTTAAGATATACAATGTTTCCCATAGTTAACTATCTAAAACATCTAGTTCATAACAATTTATTTATTATAGACCCATCACAGTCCAATTTAACTAGATCTTTATATCCATCAATTACGCAGCTCGCTAATTGCATACCCTTTCCTCACCTATTGATTTGAGGGATTAAACTCAGTTTTCAAAGCTTATCATATGCATTATCAATTTCTGTACGTATTCGCTTACCATCTTCTTCGTTGAAGGCTCTTGGTTCTGTTTTGAAAAAGAGTCCCCATCCCCCTTTGTTTGAATAATTCTTAGGAAAACTTAACTCTGTAAGGAGTGGTTGCAAGGGAATCCAGCTATCCTGGGGTAGCACAACCTTCATTTCTATGGGAATGCGACAGGGATAGATGTCTCCTTCAAAGCGTTCTGTTTCGTCATCGTATGATGGTCCATTGATTCTTGCATAGCCTGCAAATTTCTTTTCACCTTTGATATAGAATAAGATGAAATCCCCCGGTTGCATCTTCTGGACTTGTGACTGCTTTCTACGTTGTGACTGCTTTCTACGTGCATACCCCTCCGCTGTTGGGGGCACTGTTATAAAAGAAATCCCACGAAGTAGGGCTATGCGTTGAAGCCCAATATTGTACCATAATAACACGTTATTTCAAAAATATAATTGTATTTCTAATTTTTATCTCCCAAGATTGGTTAGAAAAAGAGTGTCACGGATGTATTTCCTTACTTTATCATATGGAGCCGATGGCGGACTACATATTCCCACGCCGCACCACAGTCCAAACAGTGATGTATGCTTGTTTTTATGGCGATATTCATATTTTCTGACCTGCATTGAAGAATTAAGCGAAATATTTAGATTTAATATCACGTATTGTTCAATATGAACATTCGAGAGGACATTTTAATAACCGGTTATCCATCAGACCGTCTCTATTCTTCTCTTTGTCAGAGTATTAACTCCATCTTATACTCAGATGTCGCAGGTTTCCGATTCAAAAATCCTTATTATAAGGTTTATATTGGGTATACGAATAACCCAGAGAGAAGGTTTGGAGAGCATTTAGAGGATTATAATAAAACATTACCTCAAAACCCTGTGCTACCTACTCGGAAGGAAAAACGAGCAAAAAGACCAGATATCATGTATCTTTTGTATCAGACAAGTAGCAAGACTGTGAAAGGGATCGAATATGATTTAATTCGGGATTTTGAGGGTCACATAGTTAACGATCCTAAAGCCGGTGGGAAAGGGGCCATGGGCAAGCCCCCATATTACATATACCTGATTATCATGCAGTATGTAAAGTTATATTAAAGAAAATTTACAGTGGTGTAAAAAATTCACAGAAGTCTTTCGATGGATTTACTAATTGATTATAGTAGGGACTGGGTATCCAAACGCATTTTCCTTTCCTTTTATTTTCAATTTTCCTGAAGTACTTACAGTAACCGCACTGTTTTCTCAGTGTCATAAAGATGGATTCAATAAAAGAAGACTTAACATTTACGATTTATAATCTGGAAGATCACAGCGAGTCTAAAAGATGGTTACGGAGAAGAATACTTATGAGTTTACACCCCCCCTTAATCTTGAGGATAAAAAAGATTATAAATGATGTCCCAAGGCTTGTCACTAGACTAAACAGTTATGAGGGAGGTTTACCTATTCCACGTATTCAGAAATATTCAAGTTTCTTATTTTGTTTGTGAAAAAAGCCTCAAATCTTTCTAATGTGTCCTTGAGCCATTGATGTTGCTGGGGCCAAGTTTCTCTGTCTGCCGGATCAAAATCGGCCATCAATCGGACTACATCCTCTTTCAAGCTTGGCTTTGCCATCCACACAAGATCCTTATTGATTTCTTTGTATGAAGCGGTTTCATACTTTTGTTTGAGTAAATTGAAGTAAGCATCTCTTTCAGAACCCCCAATAAATAATGAGCTCATCCCTAAATTCTCCAAATCATGAGTGAGCAGACCAAGTAGACCAATCCCAGGAAGGAGTGTTCGTATCGCTCATATCGAGGAACGATCTTCTTGAATGCCTCGATCCAGGAAAAGAACCGTTCGACAGCAC
>JASEJL010000048.1 GCA_030016465.1 Patescibacteria group bacterium
GAATTAACACACCATAAACCTTTTGCTCAACTCAGACTTTTTGACTTAAAAAACCCCGCGTCTTGACGCGGTTGGGAGCTTCACTGGTCCATCAGCCGGCGATCCATATTGTGAATAAAGTAACAAAAATATTAGATTGTTTATCTTTTTTATATTAAAACCAAAAAATCAAAGATGTGAGGACGAAAATGGGGTCAATTCTATTTTTTAATTTCAGCAAAACAAAAAACCCATCGCTGGGCAATTTTTTTGTTTCAGCTGGAAATTTTAAAAGAAGTGTGATAATTTAAAGCATATTCTTTAAGTGTATTTTATGAAAGAAAATACTCTCAAATTAACTATAGATTGGATAGATATGCGTATTTTAAGTGATGATGGAAGAGGGCCTACGAGTATCTCTCTTTTTTCTCAGCTTTCTGTTAATAAGAAAAAGTTTTGGGTTTGGAATAAAATAAAAAAAGTATTGTTTAAAAACGAAGGGAGAAAATGTTGGATTTGTGGAGCAACGGGCGTAAGATTACAGGCTCATGAGTTTTGGGAAGCTGTTCCAGTAGAACAAAAAATATTAAAGAAATACAAAAGAGAGATAGCAGAAAGAAAAAAATTGGTTGCCATTCATCATCTGTGCGGCAGATGCCACATGGTCAAACATTTTAATGTTGTTATACGCCAAAGCAGTGAGATAGAAAAAGAAATAGAGGAACTGATTACTCTTTGTAAAAAATGGAAGAAAGATCCACAGAAATTAATAGAAGAAATAAGACAAAAAATAACAAGAAGCCATCCTATAGAGCTTTACTGGGAATCTTGGAGGGATAGGGCCATTAAAAGTAAAAAAAAGAAATATAGATATTCTAATAAAAGAATAAGGTGGCCTAGTTTAGATATAGATAAATATTATAAATATTATAATGCATTCATCGTTAATAAAAAAATGAAAGAAAAAATAAAAGAAATAGAAAATTTATGCTTCCAGAAAAATGAAAGAGTAAAAGAATTAAAAAAAGAATTAAAATTACCCAAACAATTAATAAACCACTTTTGCAAAGTTAATCGTTGTTCAATAGAAACATTTGAAGAATATTGGAAAAAAATTCAAAGAAAAATCAAAAAATCTCATCCAATTTGGGGAAAAGACCATTCAGTTTGTGAATGGACATATGATATAGATTACGAACCGAAAGATTATTACAATTATGGAGATTACGAAAAAGTTTTTGAATTCCTCTTCAAACCAGGCAGAAAAAAGAAAAGAGAGAAAAGAAGAGAAGTAGAAAAAATAATAGAAGATATCGTGAACAAGCAGAGTAAAGAATAACTAAACCTCTTAAAAAACCAAATCAAAAAGCCCATTGCTGAGCAATTTTTATTGCCCAAAAAGTTGGCATTTGGGAATGACAAGTAAATGACAACTTTTTGCTTCTCACTAAAGGCGAAATTTTAAAGGATTTTTGACTTTTTTAACCCTTTTTTGAATATAAAATAAGGACGAGGGAGCCTGGCGGAAGGCAAGCGACTGAGCCCTTCAAAAGAAAATAGAAAATACAATGAAATTGTATATAGTCGGGGGTCAGGTTTTCAGTTTTTGAGGTCTCTTTTTTGCTTTGGTGAATTAAGTTTGGTAAGATTAGAGAGAAAGTCTGAGAGCATTTAATTTCCGAGCCAGATTGGATGATACGAACTCAAAATTGTTAGATGAACTGGATTGTTCACCCAGAGACTGTCCGAAAACTCAGATTTTTCCGTTCGGTGAAGAATTAAGAATTCTAAAATAAGTTTAAGAATTTTAATTATCCACATGAGCTATTAACAGAATTTGGTTGATTTTGAAGTTCTTGGATAGTCTCTCGATTTCAAAAACACTAAAAAAACTAAAAAAAGATATTGTGATTCAAAGAAATTATGTTATGATTCTATATAATGAAAGTTTTATTCGTTTATTTAGATTTACCTGCAGACCCCAAAATCGCCCTTGAAGGGTGGGGTTTTTATTCAGAAGGTCTTGCCTCCATGTCAAGTATTTTAAAAAAAGGGTCATGAAGAAAACGCTAACCACAGAAACGGCAGAGAGGAAGAGGTATGAAAAGCCTCTGATTAGGTCAGAAAAGGAGGCGAAAGAGCTTTCTTTCAACTGCCCGACAACCTCTGTCAAGTACTGCGGCTCGTCCTACTCGCCAAAGAAGGGAAGCTGACAGTACACAACACCAAAGCGCGTAAGCGATAGCCCCAATTTTGTTAATTAACTCGGAGCTTTTTTTATTGTCAATTATCGTAAAAAGAAGTATTATAATAACATGAGAATAAGTATTATAAATTATCTTGCCTGTCCAGTATGCAGAGGAGATTTTTTACTCTCGACTCATGAAAAAACAAAAGAAAGGGTTATTGGTGGCAAGTTGAAGTGTAAAAAGTGCAGCAAGTCGTTTTATATTGAAAACGGCATCGCTTGTTTTGTTTGTTTGGATAGGAAAATAACAGAAGATACGAAGAAATTGAGAAGAATAACAATAAAACAGGAAATTCCCAAAACGTGGACTAAACTTTTTTCTAAAGAAGAGTATACCGCCCTCCGGAAAGAATGGGATTGGATGCTTTCGGTTGTTGAGAAAAATAAAAACGCTGTCCACTTAGATTTTGCGACCGGGACAGGAAGATTCCTTAGAAATATTGTTTCCAAAACAAATGGAGAGATTATTGCCCTTGATTTTAGTTATTCCACTTGCCAAGAATTAATTTATTTTTTAAAAAAGATAAAAAAATATAGGCGAGTTTCTGTCATTTGTGCTGATGCTCACAAGATGCCTTTTAAGAACGGAGTCTTTAATAGTGTAAGTTCTTGGGCTGGTTTAGCTGAGCCGAGAATGGAAGGAGTTATTAAAGAAGCAAGAAGGGTTTTAAAAAGAATGGCTTACCTTACGGCGAGTGGACTTCATTATCAGAAAGACTCAAGAAGTTTTTTGTTGGCCAAAAAAAATTACATCAATTTCGTTACCAAAAAAGCGATCATCCAAACTTTGAAAAAAGCTAATTTCAGAAACATTGAACATAAAGTTTTCTTTCGTGGTAAATGGAATGAAAAAGAAAGCTATTTACCTATACTTGGTGACTCTTATTCAACTTTTGCAATTAGAGCACAAAAGTAAATAATCAAAAAATAGATTTCTACTATCTGACTTGTCTGCCCTGAGTCAATTAGAATGGAAAGCGGCGGCGTGCTTTTGCGTCAGCAAAAACAAGCAAAAATAAAAAATTTTCATTCCTTAAAGGAAAAAATTTTTAGGGCGGGGGCAAATTAAAATGTGGAAAATTTTTTATTTTTGCTTTTCCATCGTCAGGTGGAATGCGCCGCCGCGTGAGTGGGACGCCGCGAGCCCCGCACCAGAGCGAAGCTCGGTGCGGGATAAACTCCGCGAGCGGCCAACCTTCCGTTTTTCAGGAATTTTTGATAAAATAGGCTCGAGCGGAATTGTATAAAGACACCAAAATCCTGTTTGGTGGGCGTATTAAACCCTTTCAAACTTTCTCTCTCATTTTACCAAATTTAATCCATAAATTAAGGAGAAAAAATCTCAAACGCTAAAATTCAGCACAGACTGTCCGAAAACTCAGATTTTTCCGTTCGGTGAAGAATTAAGAATTCTAAAATAAGTTTAAGAATTTTAATTATCTACATGAGCTATTAACAGAATTTGATTGATTTTGAAGTTCTTGTTGGATAGTCTGTCGCTTTCAAAGACACTGAAAAAGATATTGTAATTAATTCAAATTTATCTAAACCGCCCTAGTATTGATTCAGAATTTTATTTTTTGAGGCAAGAACGCATTTCTCAAAAAGAGGTACAACTTTGGTAACCTGTTTCTAAGAATATTTTTTGCCCTGTCTGAAAAACTTTTAATTGTTCTTAGTAAGCTAGTGAGAAGTTTATAGGGAAAATACTTCCAACAAAGAAATGAATCCATTGCTTTTTCCATTGGGTCCCTGATTACTTTAGGGAATTTGAATATAAGCATATAAATTTTCATTAAGGGTCTAAAAGCTGAAGAGAAAAACTTTACCTCTTCTTCGGTAAAGTCTTTAGTTTTTAATATTACTTCTTTAGAATAATCAATCGGAAGAGTTATAAATCCTGCTTCCAAAGATACTCTGGTGGCCTCGGTTCCACGGTAAGGAGAAAAGATAGCAGCTAAAGCTCGGCTGGGTCTGATCATGGCATTGAATTTAATAGTATCAAGTGCAGCCCGCGGAGTCTCAAATGGCAAACCGATCATATTATATGCCAAAGTATTTATTCCTTCTTTCCGACAAAGTTGAAAGGCCTTGCTTATAATTTCATCAGGCATATACCTGTTGAGAATTTTATACCTGATTTCTTTATTGCCACTCTCTACTCCAATATGAACTCTGAAACACCCTGATTTTTTAAGAGCACTAATAATTTCCTCGTCTATGGTATCTGCTCTAAGATTACAACTAAAAGGCAATCCTATTTCTTTTCTGTATAGTTCTAGTAAGCTTAAGCACCAGTTCTTTGGCCAAGATAAATTATTATCCCAAAAACTTATATATTTAATCTTGTCATAATGATTTATTAATTTTTTAAGATATTCAATCGCTACCTGAGGACTTCTAACGCGCGGGTATTTATCTTTATTCGCATAAAGATTCTTAATGGCGTGATTACAGCAATAAGAACAATTATAAGGACAACCTCTGGAAATCATAACTGTTCCTGTAGAGATTTTGGAGGATATAAGTTTTTCGAAATCGAATATAGAAAAATCAGGAAGGGGGAGATCATCTAAATTTTCAATCAAGGGACGAGTAGGATTCTTGATAATTCTTTGATCAGTTTTCACCCAAATACTTTGAATATCTTCATATGGCCTATTTTCCTCTATCCTTTTACAGAGTTCGAGCAAGGGGTATTCTCCTTCTCCAACACACACCATATCAACTCCAGGAAGATTAATCGTTTCATCTGGAGCTAAAGTAGGATGATATCCCCCACATATAACTGGTATTTTGAATCTTTTCTTTAACCAAGTGCTATATTTTTTTAATCGGAAAAAATTATCACTACCAACAGAAAAACCAATCAAATCTGGTTTTTCCTTTTCTATTCTTTCTAAAAATTCTTCTCTGGATAATTCTTTTGTTATGTGATATAAAGAGACTTCATAACCCTCCTTTTTTAAAATACTTGACATGGAGGCAAGACCTTCTGAATAAAAACCCCACCCTTCAAGGGCGATTTTGGGGTCTGCAGGTAAATCTAAATAAACGAATAAAACTTTCATTATATAGAATCATAACATAATTTCTTTGAATCACAATATCTTTTTTTAGTTTTTTTAGTATTTTTGAAAGCGACAGACACTGTCGGAAAACAATCTGTTAAGTTAAGAAATCAGAAAAAAAATTTAAGCCCTGTGTTAGTTGAAAACCAGCACCTAAGCAAAATTTTCTTTTAGAAAATTTTGCGATATTTTGCTCTAATTTTGCGAGGTATTTCTTTGACAACACATTCGTCCAGTTAGCTGACTCTGGCCCTATTTTGGCCTCTGTGTCGTCACGGTTAAATAATACTTATAGCGTTTGTGATGTTTTTATCTTTTTTTTGACATGGTAAAATTAGAGCGGGTTTACCCCCTACCTTTCGTCTTTTATTGAATTGAAAGAGATTTTCAATTTTATGAAAGTGCTGTATAATTCATTCGAAAGGTGGGGGGCTTATATAGGAATTATTGAAATTGCTATACAACCAAGAAATGATTTTAAGGAACAAAGGTCTTTATCAACGACCAAAAGACTATGATGTTGAATTTGAAAAGCATAAACTCCGGCAGCGACTCAAGCTGAAAAGCGAGCTGGGAAAAAAGTTAATGTGCCGGAGAAGACAAGACATTGAGCCAGTTATAGGTAATATCAAACACAACTTACAATTCAGACGTTTCAGCTTAAGACAAAAATGGAAGTGCGAGCTCGAGCTGGGACTTGTTTGTATTGCTCATAACCTTAAAAAGATCCAAAAAAGAATTCAAAGAGCGCAAAAACTAATACAATTTAACAATAATTTACAACAAATCTGGCAATCAGGACAGATTTTAGGGTATGTGCTGGTTTTCAACTAACACAGGGCTTAAAATTTTTTCTGATTTCTTAACTTAACAGATTGTTTTCGGACAGTCTGAAAATTTGTAATATGTTGAGGGAA
>JASEJL010000049.1 GCA_030016465.1 Patescibacteria group bacterium
TTTTATTTGATAAGATTTTTTGAAAAGCTAAAATATAAATATAATTAGAAAACTATAGCTGAGCCAATTAAAAAAGAAGATTTAAAAGAAGCTCTAACTGAGGTCCTAGAACCTTTTATCGGAGTAATAAAAGAGGATTTTGATCGTGTTGATGAAAAATTTAACAAAGTAGAGATTACCCTGATTGGTATTGTGGAAGATTTAAAGGAAGTTAGAAAAGAAAGGCAAAATTTAGAAAAAAGAATTAACGAAACATATAACGCGATGGTTTTGTCAAAGTGGTAGATAGACTTCAAACTGAATTTACAACAATTAAAAAAGATTTAAAAAGAGTTAAAGAGGTTATTAAAGAAAAATTAGGAGTAGATCTCTTTTAAACAATTAGTAGAATTTTGATTTCCACCTGCTTTATAGCGAATCAAACTTTGAGCAGGTTTTTTATTTTTGTTCTTGCCACCAATCTCTGCTTTTTTTCTTTTTTCTCTTGCTCTATTTCTTTTTTTCTCTCTTTTTTTTACCTCCCCTCATTCAGTGACAATATATTTTTCCTTTTCTGGCATAATTATTTGTGCCCAACGCCATCCTCGGAGAGGAAAGAGTGGAATTTATTTTTCATCCTCTTTAGAACCGCGACCTTTTCCTGATTACTTTTTAAATATTCTTAAAAGATTTTCCAATATTGATGCTTGGAAATAAGACGGAATTTTTTTCTCTAAAGGAAATTTTGAAGGTGCCTCTGTGCCCGGGCAACGATAAGGATTCTTTGAAGTTCCGGTTCCTATACAGTCTTCATCATCGGCAATCTCTTTAGATGCAAAAGAAGAATCTATGCACCATTTTCCACGATCATCAGAGATTAAAGGTATGGTAACACAGTAAGAAGTGGCTGAATCTCGACAATGAGGAACTCCTGCTCCTAGACTAATCAAATCATCCTTCAGAGCTTTCAGATCTTGTCCATAAGAGGGAGCATTTACATTAAGGGAATCAGTCAAATATTCTTTATCTTCGCATAAATTCTCATAAGAATTAAATTCATAGTATAAAAGTTCAGCTATTATCCTTATCTGTCCCATACCCATTATTATTCCCGCGTCTTTAGCACGCGATTGAGCTTCTCCTAAATACTCTCCATATTGACCAAACATAGGCGAGAAAATTTCATCCAAACTCTTATATTGACCCGGCGCTTCAATGTTAACTGGCTGGTTAAATTTTGACAAATCAATGTCTAATTTTATTAAGACCGTTCCTTTCTCATTCTCATCAAATTTACTTAAATCAATTAACTTTTCTCCTTTAAATCTATAGAGCAAATAATCTTCTTTGCCAATCCAAAGTTCAGCTGATAATTCGCCGATTTTTTCAAAAAATTTCTCAATATCTTTTGAAAGTCTCTCTTCAGCCATTTTTTTGTAATCTTCTTCTGAGATCTTGGCAGCTGCCGGGCAAACAAAAGTCTGACCATTGCAATAACCAGCTTCTAGAGGGTTAATATTAGTCGTCAGGGCATTCAGTCCGCTGTCAACACAATAATAATAACCCTTGACTGGTAAAGGAGTAAAAGAGCAATATGCTTTATCGGATGTAAAAATAACTGGCTTTGCCCCTACCTGATCAAAAATATCCTTACAAAGCTTTGACATATCGACCCAATCACAGTTTACCTTATGATATCCTCCCTCATTGTTATAAATAATTTCGGCAATAGTTCGTATTTGCCTCATATCAGCGATAACCTTTGCTTCTTTAGCTTCTATCTTAGCCGCAGTTAAGCTGTCATAAATACCAAAACCGCCGATATTGAGCAAGTCAGGAATTATCTCTTTAATTTCTTCATTATTTAAGGTAACTACATAATGATAAGTATTGACCTTGCCAATTTTTTCATCTCTCAGTTCTTTCTTTACCAAATAAAGTTTTTTATTTTTAATTATTTTTTTAAATTCTTCAACCATTGCTTCCTGTTTTTTCTTTTCTTCTTGTTGCCTTTTCATCAATTCTTGATAATGCTCTTTTCCTAATAATTTTTTAATATCATCTTCATCAAATTTAACCCATTGATTTTTCATTTTATTGAAGTCAATTCCCTTCATCAAGAGAAACTGTTGGACTATTGGAAAAGCTGGAATAGCAGCGAGCCTGATATAGAGCGTCTCCCCTATTTGCTTAGTTTCTAATCCTAAAGAAAATTGCATTCCTTCCATGGCAAAATTGACATTTATACCGCCGGCTGACTTTATTTTTTTTGGGTCATTATTATCCGCGTCCCCCCAAAGCTTACCCTTGATGTTAAATTCTGACTCATTCTTTATATTAAGTTCAAGGTTTAAATCAGTATGATAAGTTTTAACCTCTTTCATTTTTGCTGTCATTTTCGTAATCGTTTTCTCTGGGCTTGGCCGAAAAGGATTCCAAAGCGGGTCCCAAATTCTGACCCCCAGAACCACTCCCCCTCCTAAGACGAGTATCAACAATGCTTCAATAATAATTTTAACCAAATTAGTTTTTGGTTTTCCAACGGAGTGGGTTTCTTCAAAATAAGGAGGGATGGGGCTAAGGGGTGGCGGTGTCTCTTTTAATGATGGAAAGGGCGAAAATTTTTCTTTTGGTTTTTCTTCTTCTGGGAGAATTGTTTCGTTTGCCATTTTGTTTGCCTAAAATTACAAGTTGAGAATTAATTTTTTCGTTAATAGACAACCAGTAATTTTAAGAATAATTAGGTTATTATTTTATTTTAAAATAAATCGAGGAAAACTTAAAGGGTCAAGAACTAAATTCATCTATCCCGGCATCCCGAGACCTCATTTCTAAAAGTATTCAGTTATTCTCCCCCTTTTCACTTAATTAATAATCCTTATTGTGAAATCACTTGGGTCAATTTCTATTTTAGCCCCTTTTTTCAATTTACCAGAAAGCAAAGCAGCTGCTAAAACATTTTCTACTTTCTCTTGAATAACCCGGCGCATTTGCCTGGCACCAAAAGTTGGGTCATACCCCAGCTCGGTTATTTTTTCTTTCAAAGCTAAAGTAATTACAAAATCAATATGTTTTTGGGCCAAATTCTTTTTTAATTTTTGCAAAAGAAGTTCGGCAATATCTAAAAGGTTTTCTTTAGATAAAGGTTTAAAAACTACCACTGCGTCAAAACGGTTAATAAACTCTGGCCGGAAAATTACTTTTTCAAAGAGATAATCTAAAAGTTTTTCTTTGACTTTTGACCATTCGGCTTTTTGTTTTATGGCCTCTAAAATTATTTGGTAGCCAGCATTGGAGGTGGCAATAATTATGGTATTTTTGAAATCAACTTTTCTACCCCAGCCGTCGGTTAAATGGCCTTCATCTAAAACCTGTAAAAATAAATTCAAGATATTGGGATGGGCTTTCTCAATTTCATCTAACAAAATCAAAGAAAAAGGATTTTCTCTAACCGGCGTAGTTAAAAGCCCTTCTTGGTCGGGAGCGCCCAAAAGTCGAGGAATATCTTCAATTGCCTGAAATTCTGACATATCTAATCTTATCATTTTCTCTTCTGAGCCAAAATAAATTTCAGCCACGGCTTTTGAGGTTTCGGTTTTTCCTACCCCGGTTGGTCCTAAAAATAAAAAGCAACCCATTGGTCTGCTTCTGACCGTCACTTCTGTCCTGGCTCGTCTCAAAGCCGCCGAGACCTCTTTAACCGCCTCTTCCTGATTAATAATTCTTTGATGGATTAAATCTTCTAAATTAAGCAAAATTTCTCTTTCTTTAATTTCAATTTCGCCAACCGGAATCTGGGTTTTTTCTGAAACAATTTTGGCTACATGTTCTGGCAAGAGGATTTTATCTTTGGTTTGAGCTAAGTAAGCCATTGCTTCATCAAGTAAATCCATTGCTTTCTCTGGAAAAGCAATAGCTGAAATATATTTTGCACAATAACCAATAATATCTCTGAGGGCCGGATAAGCAACGAGTCTTTTATATTTTGCCTCCAATCTTAAAGTCAAATCCTCCAAAAGCATCAAGGTTTCTTCTTCAGAGATTTCTGAAACCTCAACTTTTTCAAAAAGAGCTAAGATAGAAGGATTTTGCTCAATGTATCGGTGAAGACCATCAAAAGTGGTAATTCCAACAATTTGAAACTGAGGCAAATGTAAATAAGAACTCAAAACTCCAGAAATATCAATTACTCCGGGGCGAACTATCCTGCCAATAAAATTGTGAAGCTCATCAATAACTAGAATAATGTTTCCGGCCGAAATTGTCTCTCTAAATATTGTATCCAGAATACTCTCTGTTTCTTCTATTGTTTCAGTTTGAGCTAATAAAGAAGGTAAATCTAATTGAACTACTCTTTTATAATTTACCTCGGGCAAACTTTCGCCCAAAACCGATTTTTCAGCCAAGGCATAAATCATACTCTTTCTCCCGCTTCCTGATTCGCCAACTATCAAAACATTATTAATTTCTCTTCTGGCTAATATCCTTTCTATTGCTTCAATTTCTTTTTGATGTCCAATTATTTCCGGAAAACCCTGGTTTTGAACCACTTCTGACAGGTCAATTGAAAATTTGTCCAAAGTGAGGGTGTAGCCAGCCGTCCATTCTTTGGCTAAGGTTCCTTTTTTAATTAAATTTTTCCATTGCCAGAATTTTTTTCTTTCTTCAATTTTCTCTTCCAAATTCTCCCGCCACCAGGTTAAATTTTCAATGTCCTCAACTTTTAAATTTGAATCAATCAAAATTTTCTTAAAAATTAAGTCATGTTTAGCCAAGGCTATTAAGATATCCCCTATTTCAATTCTCTGATGAGATTTTTTTTGGGCAATTTTTAAAGATTCCAGAATTGTATTTTGAAAATCCTCAGAGTGTTTAATGAAGCAAGAATGGTTCTCGTCTAAATTACGAGGTTGGGTTTCGTAAATCTTAAAATGGGCTTCTATTATTTTTTTAATTTTACTTAAACCTAAGAGGGCGCGAGAAAATATAAAATTTAATTTTGGATTATCTAAAATCAAATAATAAAATAAAATGGAGGAATTGATTTCAGGAAACTTTTTTGCTCGGGCAAATTCAATTGATTTATAAACTGCTTTAGCCACCTCGAAACTTAAAAACTCAGCCAGGTTATAGTCCCCAGGACTTCTCAATGCCTCTTCAATTTTTACTTTTAATTCTGGTTTTTTTAATTTTGAGTTTAAAAAAGATTCTTTAATCCAGCTAATTAAACCCAGAGTCAAAAAAATTATTGAAAGACCAAGGAAAAATCTTTGAGTTTTTTCGACAAGGGTATCGGTGAGAAATCCGTAGAGAAAAACCAAAAAAAGAAAAATAAATAAAACTAAAAATAACTTTTTTAAAGGTTTAGCAAATCGAAAAACCGGTTGTCTTGACCATTTAATCGCTTGAAAAATTGCCGCTTCTTTTAAATTAAAATTAAACATAATTTTAAAATATGATTCTACTAAAACCGAAAATTAGGCCGGCAATTAAAAGCGCAGGTCCGATTAACCAGCCAATAAAAATTAGTGCTCCGGCAAAAATTATAAAAATTTCTGCTAAAATTCCAATAATTATTAGCAAAACCCTCAAAACTGCGCCAAAAATTCGGGAAATTAAATTGGAAATAAAAACCTCAAAATACTTTCCGATATCAAATCCTCTGGGATAAGTCCAGGTATATCTATGCCAGGGAGAAAAAAGAGTTTTCAAAAGCAAAGGAATTGAAAAATAATTCAAACCAAACTTCAAAAAATTTCTCCAACCCATTAAAATACTCTTGGGCACCTCCAAAAACTGCCAAAAGAGATATTGAATAATTATATTTTGTTCAGTCATGTCTTTTTTCTATAAAAGATAGTGCGTAATAAGGTAAAGGGAGATGAAATCCCCCTTCCCCAACTTTTTAAAGGTTTGGAAAGACTATTTCTTTTTTAGTAAAAGTAGGAATAGGTGTAAGAACAAGATTTTCCTTATTATGGAGCTGAAAGTTAATAATTCCAGCAATCATTTGAAATCTTTGGTGATAATCTTTTAATAGAAAGTAAGGGAAATTTCTTAATTAAAAAGTGCTTTTACTCTTTTTTTAATTAATCTCTCACTATTGGTTCTATCAAAGCCAAAGATAAAACTCAAGAAATCATAATTTAAATAAAGATGATA
>JASEJL010000050.1 GCA_030016465.1 Patescibacteria group bacterium
TTGTTTTTGAGATTTCTCTTCATTATTTTAGACCTTTTTTGACTCTTTGCCATAGGGTTTCTTCACCAATTAGAAGAAATTTAACTAACATTACCTTTTCAAATTCAGTCAATTTTGACCATTCAAGGGTGTTACCGATGTATCTTATATTCTGCAACCACTCCTAAAAATTCAAATTCAGCACCAAATCTATAGTTGGCGATTACCCTATTTTTATGGTAATTTCTGGCGTTTTTCTTAAAAATAGGGTTGGGATTCTTTTGCCTTAATTTGAGAAATCTTTAATTGAAGAAGTTTTTCTGACTTAAATTTTCGATATTCTTTCTTCCTTTTATCTAACCATTCCTCCCATTTTAAAATATGGGATTTAAAAAGCCAAATCAAAATCGAAGCTATAAAAAAAGGTAAAAGCAAAGAGTCAAAGAAAATATTGTCTGTTAGACCAGTTGGAGCACTAGTTGCACCCAAAACTGCTGTTTTTGAGACAGTGATGCGAGCAGAATCAGAAAGATAATCTCCATTCCAAAAAAGTGTAGCTGAATTTGTCAAATTTGTTTGGCCAAATGGAAATTTATCAGCCGAATCAACAACCGCCCAGAAAGTGATTATTTTTTTCTGATTTGGGCCCAAATTTCCAAGATCAATTCCTTGAGCAATATTACCACTGGTTAATACTCCGTCTATTTTCAAGGTATTTTCCTTGAAAGTAATTTTATCTGGCAAAACATCAACGATTCTTAGATTTTTGGCACCAGAACCAGAATTGACTTGAATTTGAAATTCCAAAATTTCTGATGGATCAGCAAAAATAGATTTAGAAAAGATTGCCTGGCCATCTGAAAGATTTCTTCCTTTTTTTTGAATTGTTGGACTCTGAGTTCCTAAAACTTGTTTAACATTAATTTTCACGCTATCTGTAGCTGAGCCAGCAGAACCTGAGCAGGTTAGAGTGTAGGTATAAGTACCGTATCCCAAACTACCAGTATTTTCAGAACCAGAAGGACCTTTTACCCCTGACCAAGAACCGGAAGCAATACAAGAATTAGCATTAGTAGACGTCCAGCTTAAGTTAGCTGAACTTCCATAAGAGAGATTAATTGGGCCATCAGAGCCATTGGCTTTAATGTCAACCTGCGGGCCGCAAGCTGTGGTAAAGCTTTTATCTTCTCCGTAAGAAATACCAGCACTGTTTTTGGCTACTGCTCGGTAATGGTAAGTGGTACAAGGACTTAAATTTGAAACAGTAATACAATATATTCCTTGCTGAGTTAAAATTTTCTCAGAGGTTGTCTGACCATAATTTGTGGTTGGCCCATATTCAAACCAACTCGAAACAGTAATATCGCCACCCATATCAGTTACTTCCCCAACAAAAGTAACAGTTGTTCCATTGACAGTGGTAATATTAGGACAATTCTCAGCCAAAGCAAAATTAACAGAAATTAAAACTCCTATCAATGCTAACAAAATACTAAAAATGATATTTTTTTTAGCCATACTTTTATTTTTATATTGAAGTTGATGCGTAATAACTCGCGAGGTTTAAAACCTAACGTTAAACCTAAATTTTATTCGTAAAAATCCTTAAAATCTCTTAAATTACAACCCTAAACCTTATTACAGTTAAACCTTATTATTACGCCTAAACCTTTATTACGCACTATCTTTATTTTAATAGTTACAAGGTTACTATTGCTGGTTTAGTTATTACCGTAGGTGGTTTTGGCTGGACGATTACTTGAACCGAATCACTCTCTGTTTTACCGGTATTATTGTTTTTACAAGTGAGAGTAAATGTGTATGTCTTTATTTGATTCAGTTGAATGGTTTCTGATCCAGAAATTGATTTTGAACCTGACCAATCTCCTGAAGTTGTACAAGAATCTGCATTTTGGGATGTCCAAGATATGGTTACATAATCTTTATACTTGAGAGTAATGGGCCCATTTGAATCATTGGCTTTCACATCAACAATTACCGAACATTTTGTGGTAAAGCTTTTATCTTCGCCGTAAGAAGTACCAGCACTGTTTTTGGCTACTGCTCGGTAATGGTAAGTGGTACAAGGCTCTAGGTTATATACAGTGGCACAAAAAACACCTGTCCCAGATTGAGAAGAATGAGCAGTTTCATAACCATAGGAAGTCGTCTTCCCATATTGGAACCAAACTTCCAGATTAGAATCTCCTCCATCATCGGTCACTTCTCCAACTAAAGTAGCCTCCGTTTCTTTTGCTTCAGTGTTATTAGGACAACTGTTGGCTAAGACCATCAGTGAAATTCCTGCCAAAAAAACCATTAAAACAGATAAAATTGTAATTGTAATTTTTGATTTTTTAGTCATTTTATAATTTATTTTAAGTTTACTACCTTATTTTTTCGACCTTTTTTATTTTCGACCTTTTTTACCAAACCGTTGGCGGTTTGACCTTCTTTATAACACTTATCACCATTTTTTTGAATAGACCATAAGCCATCCCTACCTTCTTTGTTAAAAGATGTGCTAACAGGGCTGCTTTTCTATTCAAAAAAATGGTGAGGAGGAAAGGAAAGATTTTCTCTACTTTCCTCCTCTCTAAAATTGAATTATTTTCCTCCTCTCTACTTTCTATCTTGTGACGACTACCGGAGGACGAACTTTTTTGTCCTCCGTCTTTTCCTCCCTGAAACGCGGGAAAGAATAGCCAAACCCTATTCCCCCTCCCCAATCCCCAGCGTCTTTTTGGGAATTTGAGGAATTGGAAAAGAGTTCAATCACAATTCCAAAAGTAAGATATAACTGTTGGTTTGAACTTCCCCCTATTCCTACTCCAATACAGAGACGATCCTTCACAAAGCCGAAGCCACAGCCCACTGAAGGCCCTTCTCCAGCTATGGCTGAAAGAACCCCGGCCAAACTCCCAGCCCGGGTAGTGCTAAACCCTAGGCCGCCCCCTATTCCGACAGGGTCGTCTTCTCTACACGCCGCAATTTGACTAAAATAACCCCCCATAAGACATATTGACCAATACAACGTTTTCTCGGCATTATAAACAACCTCTTTTTTTACCTTAAGTACTGGTTTTTCTATTACCACCTCTTTCTCTACTATAACTGGTTTTTCTATTACCACCTCTTTTTCTACTATAACTGGTTTCTCGATATAAACAGGTTTCTCTGCTACAACTACTTTCTCTTTCTCTTTCTCTTCTTTTTTTACTCCCACTGATTCTTCTGGTTTTTCTGGGGGAAGGAATTTCTCTTTTCTTGCCAAACATATATTTCCGCATCGCTGAGGGACAAAAAAGTCTAACAACATCCCCTGATAGAGACAAGGGATGATGAAGCCTTTTAAATTCTGCTGTCCGCACCACTGTACGTTGCGGACAACTCCTACTTTCCCAGCCGGCTTAAAAATCATCCAGATAAATTTTTTACCCGGCGGAAAAGATTCCTCTTTCACTAGTGTATCGTTCCTGGACTGTTCTTCCAAGTAATTATAAACCTGCTGGGCATTCCAGGTAGGTTCTGCTAACTTTAATCCCTCGATAATTTGTTCTTTATTCACAGTTATCTCTTCTTGAAGAGATAACTTATCCCTCACATCTCCCATCAAAGGCGCCCTTCCTAGCTGAGACCATTTAAAAGTCTCGGCCAGACACGGAGTAACAAACAAAACAACCATTAAAAATAAAAATCTTTTCATCTTTCCTCCTCCTCCTTTCTTTTTTTCTTTTGATTTATTTCTTTTTCTTTTGATTTATTTCATTTATTTCTTTTAATGTGCTGCTGCTTCGGCCACTACTAATATACGGTGCGATGCTCTGCCGAGTGGCCAGCAGCTTATTAATATTAACATATTTTTAGATCTTGTCAAGTCTTCTTCTGGTATTTCTTCTCCTTTTTGCACAAAAATTTTTTTAATAACGTAATAATGAAATTTTTGGTGATTAAAATTTAAAATAATCTCATCACCTTCTTCCAACTCATTGAGCTGACTAAAGACCTGATTGTAATTAATTTTAGGCCAACTAAGTGGAACAGAATGACCTTCAATTATTGTTTTTCCTTTTTCTCCTGGTAAGGCTGAACCGGGGAAAAAAACCACTCCCTTATCTAATCCTTTTTTAATTTCCTCTTCACTTTTAACAAAAATAATTGGAGCTAAAACCCCAATTTTTGGAATCTCAATGCTGTCTTCCTTTTCAGTATACTCAAATTTTTTTTCTTCTAATTTTAATTGGGGAACTTCTTTTTCTATTTTTTTCTCAAATGGCTTACTCAAAAACTGCCAAATCACATGCTTATTAAAAATGAAAGAAACCTTTCCCCAATTTAAAATCAAAAAACTCAAAAGAAAAAAAAAGAAAAAATATTTAAGAAGTTTTTTCTTCATAATTTAGAAAATTTGGAAGTTGTGAGGGATAAGAAAAATTAAATCTTCTTTATCAATTAAAAGAAAAATTATTAGTAAAGTTACAAATAAAATTATTTTTGGTAGGAGATCTTTGTAATCAATGATAAATTTCCGATAAATAAAAATATCAAAGAAGATAGTAATTAACAAGCTGCCAATAACAAAAAACAAAGAAAAGTAAATTATTATTTGAATTAATTTATGATATTTAAGGCTTAAAAAATTAAAAAATTGAAGCTCTGCTTTTTCTTTAAAATTTTTTGGCTCAATTTCAATTGTCGGTTCTATTTTTGAAGGAGCAGGTTGAATAGGAGAGGTGGTGGGTGTTTCTTCTTTAGAGTAGGTGGGTTTGGGTTGAGGAGTAGTAGGTGTTTCTTCTTTAGGATAGGTGGGTTCAGGTTGAGGAGTAGTAGGTGTTTCTTTTTTAGGGTAAGTGGGTTTGGGTTGAGGAGTAGTGGATGGATAGTAGTCTTTAGTCATACCTTGAGGAGTTTGAGGTTTTTCTGCTCCAAAATATTGGACCACAATTGTTGTTTCATTTCCCTGAAAATTTCCGGTTAAAACTGCAATTCCTATATCTTGATAATCTCTGTTTAAAAAATTTGCTCTGTGTGATGGAGAATTATACCATCCTTTAATTACTTCTTCTGAATCTAAAAATCCAATAGCTAAATTTTCTCCAGCTATTTTAAAATCATAACCAGTTTTTTTTAACCAATACCAGGGAGAAAGTCCCTCAGGGCTTTTGTGAGAAAAATAGCCTTTTTGAAGCATATCATTGGCTTTTAAAAAAGCTGTTTCATTTAAAATTGGGTTTTCTTTCAAAAGTGGAAGACCATTTTCTTTTCTTTTTTCATTTGTTAAAGAAATTAAAACACTTTTTGAAATCTGAGCAAAAAAAATGCTTTTTGGAAAATAAATATAAAATGGGATGGCAATGATTTTCAAAAACAATAAAAAAATTAAACACCAAACCAAAAATTTGGTTTCTAAAATTTTTGGTTTGTATTTATTTTTCTGGCAGGGGAAAAAATTTAATTTAATTTTTTCAATCATTATTTAACTTTACATATTTTTAATAAAAAAGTCAAGCTCAAAAGAAAACGCTATTTGGACCCGTGAGGCAAAAACAAATATAAAAAGCGGTCAGATTGTTAAACAATCGACCGCCCAAAAGATTAAATTACTTAGCTCTTTATGAAATATTCAACAAAAAATAAGATTTTTAAAAGCTTACCGCCCCAGTCTATAATCCCAGAACACTTTTTTACTTGTTTAGAGATTAAAAAATTCTCTTTGGCAATTTCTCGTTTTATTTTGACCTTAGTTTATCTAACTCTTCCATTTGTTTTTGGATTTCTTCCTCGGATAAGGGTTTGGTAT
>JASEJL010000051.1 GCA_030016465.1 Patescibacteria group bacterium
ACTTTAAGTTACTATCTTTATCTTTTGCTTTATACCTTTATTTTTCTGTTAGATGATTTAATAATTTTTTCGTTAGTCGTTATTACCCTAAGTAGAATTGGCTTTACTGAAAGATACAATTATTGGGCTACTTTATTTGGCGGAATTTTAATTTTTGTTTTAGGAATTTTATTAATCTTTAAACCAGAATTGTTAATGTTCGGTTAATAAGTTATAATTAAACAAACAGAAAAGATTTCAAACAAGACATGTTTAAAAAATTTTTATTAAGATTTGGATCTTTAGTTTTTTTGTTATTAATCCCTAAACTTACTCAAGCTGTTTGTCCGGCTTGTACAGTGGCGGTTGGAGCAGGAGTCGGACTTTGTCGCTATTTAACAATTGACGATCTAATCTCTGGAACCTGGATTGGAGGACTAATTACGTCATTGATTATTTGGACTATTAATTGGCTTGATAAAAAGAAAATTCGTTTTCTTTTTCGAAAGATTATTATTTCCTCATTATTTTATTCTATTGTCATCATTCCTCTTTATTGGTTAGGCATAATGGGACATCCCGAAAATAAATTTTTTGGCCTAGACAAACTATTATTTGGCATCATTACTGGAAGCATTGTGTTTCTGGTTAGTTTCTTCTTTCACAATTTTTTGGTAAAGAAAAATCAAGGGAAATCTTTCTTTCCATTTCAAAAGGTCTTGATTCCAATTTTATTTTTGGTTATTTTAAGTTTAATTTTTTCAAAAATCTGCTAACATGGCTGAAAATGAAGAAACAAAAAAGAAAATCGAAGAATTATTAAAAAAAGTTGCCGAAAGTAAAAAAGGAAAATTAGATTTATCTTCCGATGAAGATCTGTCGGTCGCGATAATGAATTTAATTTCAATTGAAGAGCATTTTTTCTTTACTGGAGCAAAAACCGGAAGACCTGACTATTATGATTTATTAAATAAAACGAGAGAGATAAGAAAAGAATTGCTAAAAAAACTGGTCAAGGATTACGAAGGAGAAACCTGGTGCATTATGAAACATCTTTTAGCAGCAACAATGAGACTGGTTGAGGTTGGGACAAAATATCTTTCAGAAGGCAAAAAATCAGAGGCTGAGAATTTGTTTTCTAAAGCATACGATCTCTATTCTTTGTTTTGGGGAATAAATTTAAAATTGATTAATATTGAAGAAATCAAAAAAATAGATGAAAATCAGTTAAATATTCACGATAAGAAAAAAACTGGTTTTTTAGGGAAATTGGGTGAATTAGTAAAAAAGATAATTGATTGCTGTATTGAATGAATGGTATATTAGAAATAATGAAGACTTACTATAAATAATCAATAAATTCTTTTACAAATTAGGATTGTAATCTTGATTGGTCTTCAAAACTGAGGTAACATTCTTTAAGACGAGCTTTGGAGCTCAAAGCCGAAGAACGAAATCTTGCAGCTCAAAATCTCAGAGCTCCTAATTAAGACTAAATCCACATTATTTTGGCTCTTTTAAGATTACATTTTCTAATTGTAAAAGTGTTTTATTGTATTATCAAAGGTCGAAATCTTATTAAGGAATTTTTAAAAATTTATGGATTTAAAAGGAAAAGTTGCCATTATTACCGGAGCTAGAAGAGGGATGGGAAGGTCGCATGCTTTGAAATTAGCTAAGGAAGGAGCGAAAGTGGTAGTTTCTGATATTTCGCAAGAAGAGTGTCAGAAAGTTGTTGAGAAAATTAAAAAAGGAAAAGGTAAGGCTTTAGCCATAAAATGCGATGTGTCAAAAAAAGAAGAAGTAGAAGAAATGGTCAGAAAGACGATTGAAAAATTTGGCAAAGTAGATATTTTGGTCAACAATGCGGGAATTGCCCAATTTGTTCCTTTTTTGGAAATGACTGAAGAAGACTGGGATAGGACTTTGGATATCAATCTGAAAGGATATTTTCTTTGCGCTCAGGCAGTAGCCAAAGAAATGGCAAAGCAAAAGTCAGGAGTGATAATTAATATTGCTTCAGTAGCCATGGGTCAGCAAGGTATTGGTTTTCCCAACCTCGTCCATTATTGTGCTTCCAAAGGGGGGATTGTTGGAATGACTGAAGCCTTGGCCGTGGAGTTAGCTCCCTATAATATCCGAGTTAATGCCATTTCTCCAGGAATGATTGAGACGCCAATGATTGATCCGCTAAAATCAGATCCCAAAATGATGGAGGCAATGTTATCTAAGGTCCCAATGCACCGAGTAGGCAAACCAGAAGAAGTTTCCAATTTAGTTTTGTTTTTGGCTTCTGATAAAAGTTCCTACATCACCGGCTCAACAATAGTAATTGATGGCGGCTGGCTCGCTGGCTAGTAAATGGCAAAAATTACCGCAGACACAACTTTAGCTGAGATTTTGAAGAACTCAGAAGCTGAGAAAATTTTGGCAAAATATAATTTGCCTTGCTTGAGTTGCTCTTTTGCCGCACTTGAAATGGCGAATTTAAAAATTGGGGAAGTCTGCCGAATGTATGGGATTGATTTGGAAAATTTGCTCAAAGAACTAAAGGAGAAATTAAAGCAATAGAGGCTTGCCCCGTTACAATCTCAATGATGAGCGTGGTCATACATTTTTTCGGAGACGAAGCCGACTTTCGTCTCTAAGAGTGGTATTATAACTTTCATTGCCAAGATTGTAACGGGGCTTGACTACTATTTTTGTTTAAATTAGGGTATAATTGAGTTGTGAATAAAGGTCGGCTTAAAGAATAAATTTGAATAAATCTAAATATAATATTAATATGGCTACTCAAGCATTTTGCGTTAAATGTAAAAAGAAAAAAGAGATGAAGGATGAAAAAGAGGTAACCATGAAGGGCAAAGGAGGAGTAAAGAGAAGAGCTGTGACTGGAGTTTGCCCGGTCTGTGGAACCAAAATGTTCAGAATTTTAGGGAAGGCATAAAATAAATCAAATAAAAAAATCTCGCCCAAAGCCGCTTCTATAGCGGTTTTGGGTTATTTATCCCCACATTTTCCAGAATACCCCCGAACTTGCTGCGGGGATAAACCCCACAATTATACATAGGTGGTGGGGAGTCAGCAGGAAGGGGGGATTTATTGTAAATGGCGAGACGAACTACTAATTTCGTTTTTTTAATTTTTGGCTTTTTAATTTTTTTAAATATTTTAGCCTGGATTGTAGTTTATGATTTAAGCCAGCCCCGGTTTTTAGAAGTAAATTTTTTTGATGTCGGCCAAGGCGATGCCATATTTATTGAAACTCCTCAGCGCCATCAAATTTTAATTGACGGAGGTCCGACCTCGGCAATTTTAGAGAAATTGGGCAAAGAGATGCCATTTTGGGACAGATCTATCGATTTAATTATTTTGACCCATCCCGAACATGATCATTTGGCCGGTTTAATTGAAGTTTTAAAAAGATATAAAGTTGAAAATATTTTATGGACAGGGATAAAAAGAGATACTCCAGAATATAATGAATGGTTAAAATTAATTACAACAGAAGGGGCTAAAATTTTTATTGCCGAAAGTGGCCAAAAAATAATTGTATCAAAAAATATTTTTAAGGTATTGTATCCTTTTGAGAATTTAGAAGGAAAAGTTATTAAAAATAGCAATGATACTTCAATTGTTATTAAATTAGTTTTTGGAGAAAATTCTTTTCTTTTTACCGGTGATATCAGTAAATCAGCAGAGAAAAAAATTTTAAACGAAAAGATAGATATTGATTCTGATGTTTTAAAAGTGGCTCACCATGGAAGTAAAACTTCCTCGGCTAATGAATTTATTGAAAAAGTTTCACCGAAAATTGCCGTTATTTTAGCTGGCAAAGACAATCGCTATGGTCACCCTCATCAAAAGGTCTTGGAAACTTTAGCTAAGCATGATATAACCATTCTAAGAACCGACCAAAGCGGCGACATAAAGATTTTTTCTGACGGAAATAATTTTAAAGTCATTGATTAAATCGATGAAGTTTGCCCCTTTTTGAGGGTTTGCCTTCATCTTCGTCCTTCGCTTCGTTCCGGTCAATTGATTATGCAATTTCCAATTTTTAAAACCAAAATAGAAAAAATAACTCAAAAGTTTAATTTAACTGACCCAAAAGAGAGGGCAGAATATTTTAAATTAAAAGCCGGGCCAGAAATTGAAAAATTGAGAGAATATTTAAAAGAAAATACTTTCATTGCCTATTTATTGGGAAAGAAGAATTCTGGCAAAGGAACTTATTCCAAAATGTTTGCCGAGCTCGTTGACCCAGAAAACATATCGCATTTTTCAATTGGCGATATGGTCAGAGAAGTTGATGAAGAACTCAGGGATAAAAAAAGAAAAAAGGAATTATACTTCTTTTTAGAAAAAAATTATCGGGGCTGGTTTCCATTAAAAAAAGCCTTTTCTGCTTTAGAACAAAGAAGTACTAAAACTCTTTTGCCAACCGAATTAATTTTAGCCCTGGTGAAAAGAGAAATAGCCAAAAGAGGAAAGAAAACCCTTTTTATTGACGGCTTTCCCCGAGACTTAGACCAGATTTCCTATTCCTTATTTTTTAGAGATTTAATTGGCTATAGAGAAGACCTAGATATTTTTATTTTAATTGATGTTCCAGAAAACGTAATTAATGAAAGAATTAAGTGGCGAAGAGTTTGCCCTCGTTGCCAGACTTCACGGAATTTTAAATTATTGCCAACCTCAAAAATTGGCTACAATGAACAAACAAAAGAATTTTATTTGATTTGTGATAATCCCAAATGCCAGGGAGCAAAAATGGTTGCCAAAGAAGGAGACGAGTTGGGGATAGCGCCGATAAAAGAAAGATTAAAGTTAGATGGAAAATTAATAGAACAGGCCATTTCGCTTTACGGAATTCCCAAAATCCTTTTAAGAAATTCCTTACCGGTAAAACTTGCTCAAAAATTTGTTGATGACTACGAAATTACTCCCGAATATAATTATCAATGGGACAGAAAAGAAAAAAAAGTAAAAATAATCGAGAAACCCTGGATTATTTTAGATAATGAAGGAATTCAATCTTATAGTTTATTGGCGCCGCCGGTGACGGTTTCTTTAATAAAACAAATAGTAGAGGTATTAGGACTTTAAACCGTGTTAAGTTATTTAAGCATGACACCGAACTGACTCTTGACAGCCATTTTGGTTAAAAGATATAATGTAATTGGCTCGGTATTTTCTAGTTAGATTCTGGTACAAACCTTTTTTTAGGGAGTCTGATATGTTCCCGATCCTTGGATCAGGACTAAGACACCCACTTAAAATAATTTTCCGGATACGAACTTTCTAGAAAAAACACCGAGCCATAAAAGATGGCGAAACTTCGTCGTTTTTTATTTTCTACAAATATATTTGATTTGAACTAATTCTTCCAGTCCGTATTTGCCACTTTCTCGGTCAATTCCACTTTTTTATAGCCGCCAAAAGGAGATTCCAGAAAAGAAAAAGAATCAGTATTTATTGAGATCACTCCTGCCTCTAATTTTTCAGAAATTTCTTTTGCCTTTTTCAAATCAAAAGTATAAATTTCGGCAGATAAACCATATTCGGTGCGATTTCCCATTCTAATTACTTCTTCGATGTCCTTAAAAAGGGTACATTGGTAAAACCGGTCCAAAAACTTCCTCTTTTAGAATTCTTATTTTAAAATTAACATTGGTCAAGATGGTGGGTAAAATGAAATTTGAAGCTTCTTACAAATTATTAGAGAGTGGAGAATT